>JAGVGS010000210.1 GCA_020057015.1 Candidatus Omnitrophota bacterium
CGGGTCTTCTGTGGCGCTCACCGTCAGGGAGTCGATATTAAAGCCCCGGGCGGAAATCAGGCCCGCCACGCGCGACAAGACCCCGAAGTGGTTTTCCACCACGCAGGAAATCGTATATTTTTCGGTTTTCTCGGCCATCACCGCTTACCCTAAGCTCAATTTGGACTCTTCATCCGGTGTCGCCCGGCGATGCTGAGCCACCCCGCCACCCTCCTTGCTCAGCATCTCATAGGTGCCCAGCATCTGGAAGTGCGGCTTGCCTGGGGCGATCATCGGCCACACGTTTTCCTTTTTCTCCACCAGGAAGTCGATGACGGTGGGGCGATCTTTCACCGCCATGGCTTTCTCGATCATCGGACGCACATCGTCTTTCTTTTCGGCGCGCAGCCCCACGCAGCCATAGGCTTCGGCCAGCTTCACGAAGTCCACGTCATTGAGCTCCGAGGCCGCGTAGCGGCTCTCGTAAAACTGATCCTGCCACTGGCGCACCATGCCGTGAAACTGGTTGTTCATGATGGCGATCTTGATGGGCAGACGCTGCTTGGCGGCGGTGGCCAGCTCGACCGACGTCATCTGGAAGCTGCCATCCCCGTCGATATCCCAGACCACGTCATGCGGGCGCCCAAACTGCGCCCCGATGGCGGCCGGCAGGCCAAAACCCATCGTGCCCAACCCACCGCTCGTAATCAGCGAGCGCGGCTTGTTGAACTGGTAATACTGTGCGGTCCACATCTGATGCTGCCCCACCCCGGTGGCGATCACGGCGCGGCCCTGCGTGGCCTCGGAAATCTGTTGGATGATGTACTGGGGCAGAATGTGGCCCTTTTCCTTGTAGGTCAGCGGATACTTGCGCTTCATCTCGGAGAGCTGCTTCAGCCAAGCCGACGTATCCGCGCCTTTGACGAGTTTGTTCAACTCGCGCAGCACCTGCTTCACATCGCCCACCACCGGGTAATCCACGCGCACGGTCTTATTGATCGACGAGGGATCCACGTCGATATGGATCTTCTTGGCGTGCTGGGCAAATTCATCGGGCTTGCCGGTCACGCGGTCATCAAACCGCGCGCCGATCCCGATCAGCAAGTCGCATTCCGCCACGGCGAGGTTCGTGTACTCGAAGCCGTGCATGCCGAGCATCCCTAAACTCAGCGCGTCCATCTCAGGGAAGGCCCCCAACCCCAGCAAGCTCGTGGTCACCGGGGCCTTGATCGCCCGAGCCAGCTCGAGCAATTCCTTGGTGGCCCCGCTGTGAATGACCCCCGCCCCGGCATAGAGGATCGGTTTCTTGCTTCGGCCAATGGCCTCGGCCGCCGCGCGCACCTGGTCGAGGTCCAGCTTCGGGGCGGCCTGCAGCTGATAGCCGCGGATATGCACGTGCTCCGGCCACTCAAATTCCGCCTCGCTCACCGTGGCGTCAACCGGCAAATCGATCAGCACCGGGCCCGGACGGCCGGTGGCCGCAATGTGGAACGCCTCGCGCACGATACGGGCCATGTCGCGCGGGTCTCTCACCAAATAGTTGTGCTTGGTCACCGGACGCGTAATACCGATGGTGTCGGCTTCCTGGAATGCGTCGTTGCCGATGACCGACGTGCGCACCTGGCCGGTCAAGGCCACTATCGGGATGGAATCCATGAAGGCGGTGGCGAGGCCGGTCACGAGGTTGGTCGCCCCGGGGCCGGAGGTGGCCAGGCACACGCCCACCTTGCCCGAGGCCCGCGAATAACCGTCGGCCATGTGCGCAGCGCCCTGTTCGTGGGCGGTCAGCACGACCTTGATCTTGGATTGGTAGAGCGCGTCAAAGGTGGGCAAATTGACTCCGCCGGGGATGCCGAAAACGATCTCGACACCCTCCCGTTGGAGGCATTCGATCAGAATTTGCGCGCCCTTGAGTTTAGCCATGATAAACAGGAATTATAACACGATTTCGGAGGCTGAGAAAGCGGCGGCTGGAGGCTTAGCGGACGAAAAAGGCCGTGACCCGCCAGCGCCTCAGGAGGGCCACGAGCCCGATCGTCAGGCCGATCACCAGGGCATCTAGGGTGAGATCCCAGAGGACCGGGGGCATGTTGTAGCGGTGCGGAATGAGCCAGTCCATGACCAAAATGTGGGCCAAGTAAATGCCCAGCGTCATCTGCCCGATCTTGGGCAGCGCGGTGCCCTGCCCCCAGGTCGGATAGCGCAATGCCAGCGCCAGCACACCCAGCCCCAGCGGGACCTCGCCCAAGAAGAAGCCGGCATAATACCGGTCGCCGAGAAAGTGTGCGCGCAGCAGCACGCCTAACGGGATCAGCGCCAACCCGCCTATGATGAGCCCAAACGCAAACCGGCGCGTCCAGATCCTTTGCGGCCAGGCGGCGGCCCGGATGCCCAACGCAATGAAGAGCAGGGTGTAGAGCACCGACTTGCGCGGATCGAATCCGAGCGGCCCGGCATCGGCCGGAGCCATCGAGAGCTTCCCTACCCATCCGACGAAGAAACACGCTACGCCGAGCGGCAGCAGCCAGCGCGCGCGTTTCATCCAAGCTAGCAGGGCCACCACGCCGAAGGCGGCCAGCAAGGCCGACACAAACCACAGATGCGCCTTGGTGCCGTACAGGACAAATTGCACCGGCTCTTCGATGAGCAAGCGACCAAAATCCTGCGCGCCGGCTGCGAGGCTTGCCCACAGCCCTTCGCTTGGCATTTCGCGCCGCAAGCGGGGCGCGAGCGCGTACACCATAGACCAGCCCAAAAACAGCGGCACCAGCCGCCTCGCCTTGCGCCAAAAGAGCGCCGTCGCACTACGGCCGCGCTGCAGCGCCTGCCCGAAGAGATAGCCGGATGAGAGGAGGAAAAACGGCACGGCAAAATTGGCCGCCAGCCAACACATGTAATACAGCTGGCCAAACGGCGTGGGGTAGATTTCGTCCAGGACCAGGAAGGGGTTCACGTGGCGCACCACGATAGCCATCACGGCGAGGGCCTTCCAGCTATCCAAGCTGATCAGGCGAGCGGGCTGGGCCGCGGGCTGTACTGCCGGCGAGGCCAGGATGTCAGGAGTCTGAGCAACAAGAACGGCCATGCTTGCCGCGCAGTATACCAGCAAGCGCTAGCGAGCGCGCCGATTCTTGGCAGCCACCTGCCGATAGCGAAAACACGTGGTGACATGATCATTCACCATGCCGACGGCTTGCATGTGGGCGTAGACCACGGTGGGGCCAAGAAACTTAAAGCCGCGCAGCTTGAGGTCCTTCGCCCACGCCACCGCCTCATCGGTAAACGGCGGGTAGTCTTTCAGCGTGCGCAGGCGGTGCGCCAAGGGCCGGCCCCCGACCCACGACCACATGTATGTGGCGAAGCTGCCCTGCTCTTGTTGCACGTGTAGGAAGCGCTTCGCATTCTCGATGGCCGCAGCAATCTTGGCCCGGTTACGGATAATGCCCGCATCCTGCATTAGACGCGCTGTCTCGTGCGCCCCAAACCGGGCGACCTTCGCATAGTTGAAGCCGGCAAAGGCCCGACGGAAGTTTTCGCGCTTGTGCAGCACCGTGCGCCAGGAGAGGCCGGCCTGAAACGTCTCCAGCACGAGGAATTCGTAGATGAGGCGGTCGTCCTGCACCGGCACGCCCCACTCTTCATCGTGGTAGCGCAGGTACAGCGGGTCGTCAAACACGGGCCACGGGCAGCGCGCGGGCGCGCCCGAGGTCCGGCGCGATGTCATTACCTCTGCTCACCCGACGCCGGTGCTTCCGGCGTCAACAGGCCCCGGTACGGGCCGTAGCCTTCCTGTTCCAGATCCTCGAGCGGGACAAAGCGCAGCGCCGCGGAGTTGATGCAGTAGCGCAAACCGGTGGGGCCGGGGCCGTCGTCAAACACATGGCCCAAATGCGAGCCGCTTTGCTTGGCGCGCACCTCGGTGCGCGGCATCCCGAGACTCGCGTCGGTGTGCTCCACCACCGACTCGCGCTTCACCGGGCGCGTAAAGCTGGGCCAGCCGGTGCGCGAGTCGAATTTGTCGCTGGAAGCAAAGAGCGCCTCCCCGGTCACCGGGTCGACATACAAGCCAGGCTTCTTGTTGTTCCAGTAGGCATTCGCAAAGGGCTGCTCAGTGCCGCCTTCGCGCATCACGTGATATTGCTCGGTGGTCAGCCGCCGCTTGAATTCTTCCTCGCTGACCGGCAGTGGGCATTGCTCCGGGCTGCTGCCGGCATCTTGGGGGTTTGCCGAAGACATCGCCTGCTCCTGTTGTGTCGCGTGCAGACGCGCTGCCGCCAGCAGCAGCGTGGCGGCCGCGATCCCGATCCATAGGCTCCAAATGTGGGGGGATCTCATGGCGTTTGTTGGTTTGTCGCCAGCATAGCGCATTCCTGACACAGTGTCTTGGGACAGCACAAGCGCCAGGTGATTAAGAGCACCTAACAGAATGCCGCGCGAGCCGCGTGGCGTGCGCCCGGGCGACGTGGCCAAGACGCGACGACACCGGCGTAGTCGCCGCACTACGCCAAGGAGGAGCAACG
>JAGVGS010000190.1 GCA_020057015.1 Candidatus Omnitrophota bacterium
CAGCAGCTGATTTTGCAGCACGCCTCGTCCCATGACATCAGCCGGCTGGCCCAGACCCGCGGCATGCGCACGCTGCGCCAGGATGGCTGGCAGAAGATCATGCACGGCTTGACCACCCCGGAAGAAGTCCTGCGCGTGACCTAAAGACGGGGGCTGAGTCCTTGTCAGCACAGCGTAGGATCGTGTAAGGTTAAGGTACGTTGACAATTAGGTTCTGCCCAGGGCAAACCCTGCGAAAGCAGGGGGCGCAAAGCTACAGGGCCTTCACTCCACCCCGGAATGAGGAGTATGGCAGCCAGTTACCAGAACAATTTAGCGAGGACACCCGTTGCGCGTGCATTGCGCCAGCGGGTGTTCGTGTTTCTTACCGGCGGGTGTCTTCTGGCTGCCGCGACACCCGCGCTCTTCGCCGCCACCGGCGATGGCAAAATCGTCTACGGCGAATCCGGCACCGGTGATCTGCGCACGCGCGACTACACCGGCTCTTCTCAAGCCTGGAGCGTGGAGGGTACTGCCACGACCACGGCTGCGGTCGTCTCCTGGGTCATCACCAAGGCCAGTCCCCAAGCCGATGAATACCTCACCGTCTCGGCCACCGATGCAGCCGATGATACCCTCTATCTCTCCCGCTGGAACGGGTCCTGGAACTTGGACGTGACGCAAACCGGGCTGCCGGACGACGTGGCGACCTTCCGCCGCTATGACGTGGAATACGAGCAGGGCACCGGCAATGCGCTGGTCGCCTACTCCAACGGGGCCACGAGCAACGAGCTGAGCTACTACTACTATGTCGCGACCACGTCCTCATGGATTGGCCCCTGCACGTTGGAGATGACCGGCACGGCGGCGGCGCTGGAATGGGTCGAAATGGCCGCCCGGCCCAGCTCCGATGAGATCGCGCTGGCTGCCAACGACACTGCAGACGACATCGTCGCCGCCATCTGGACCCCGGGCTCAGAAAACCCAGCACCCACCAACTGCGCGACCATTGGCGGCTACTGGGGCGATCAAAGCGGCGATTTAACCACCGCATCCTACGTCGCCTCAGCCGTCAATGTGCGCAAGTTCGACATCGAGTACGAGCAAAGCACGGGCGATGTGTTGGTCGCCGCCCCGCGCTCAACTACCACGAGGCTGCTCTATGCGACCAACCCAGGCAGCGGCACCGGCTGGACCACCGGGAGTGATGCGACCGCGACCGTTAACGGGGCGCAAATCGATTTGTGCGCCGAGCCTGGCGATGATGACATCGGCGTGGCCACGCTGACCAATTCCACGACGAGCGCGGATACCGAAAACGCCGTCTGGACCGGGGCCGGTTTTGCGAACTGGGATGCGGCCCGCGATGTGGATGCCGAAAGTCACACCTCGCGCCAGCAAGTGGCTTGCGGTTGGGTGGGCACCACCGGCAATTTGATCGTCGTGTACAACGATGATGAGGAAAGCACGGCTGATACCCCGGTGGATACCCAGTTGGATTACCACCTCTTCGTGCAGGGCACTAGCACGTGGTCCGCCCCGGCGGATGTCAGCTATGGGTCGTCCAATGTCCAGGAGCGCCACCTGGAGGTGGTCAACTCTCCGGGGGTCAATCAGATTGTCGTAACGATGAGCAATAACCTCTCGGACGTGTGGTCGTTCCGCTATGACAACAGCTCCTGGACGGTGCATGACGGCGACACCGGCACCGGCGGCAATCAGGCGCATGAGACGAACACCACGACCGTCAGTAACGGGCCGGCGAGCACGGCCCTGACCGCCTTTGCGCCCACCCCGGTGGCCGAGATCCTCAATGTCGCGACCCAGAAGATGGGGGATGCGACGAAAGTCGTGTGGAACACCAACAGCGAATCGCGCGTGGCAAAGTTTCACGTCAGCCGCGCTGAGCAGCTGCTCGCCTCCGGCGAGCCGCTGACCTTTGTGCGGATCACCGACCTCGGTATCCCCGCTATGGGCGGCCCCACCTCGGGGCATGACTACGCGTGGTTTGACATGAAGGCCGAGGCTGAGAAGGACTACGAATATAAGGTGGAAGTCATCGGCAAAGGCCGCGAGGAGGTCACGCAGACGGTCGGCCCGGTGGCGGTGGATCCAGGCGGGCGCGTGACGCACCTCAACCCTGTCAGTGGCATCAGCATGACCTCTTCATTCAACCAGCCGATTGCTGCGACGCCACGCTCAAGCCGAACGGGTGAAGCGGTGCAACTAACCGAGACCAAAGAAGGATCGCTGGCCTCCGTGACACTCAAACGGGAGCGCAAGGCTGAGGCGCCCCAGGTGCCGCAAGCCGCTGCTGAGGTGCAGCCGCTGGTGGCCGCGGCCAAGTCGCTCAAGCAATCCCCCATGGTCAAACTGGTGGTCACTGAGCCAGGCCTCTACCGTGTGACCGGCGAGGCACTGGCCGATGCGGGTGTCGATCTCGCCAAGCTCAAGCCCAAGCAGTTGGGCTTAAGCGCGCAAGGCCAGCCGGTGCCGCTGCGCCTACTGGGCTTGGAAGATGGCCGCTTCGATGCTGTCGATGCGCTGGAGTTCTACGGAGAGCCTGACGTGACGCGCTTCTACAACATGCAGGTGTATTGGCTCA
>JAGVGS010000089.1 GCA_020057015.1 Candidatus Omnitrophota bacterium
AGCGCCAGATGGCGGTGCCATTCGTCTTCAGTCATCAACACCGGCGCGCCGAGGGCTGCCGGTGCTGGCGTCGTCTCATCCAGGTGCGCAAGAATCCGCGCGCGCACGGCCGCATCAGGCACCCCAAAACCAATCGACCAACCGGTGGGCGGCTCCAGCGTCAAGCGCTCATCCTGCTGCACATAGGTCACGAGTGCTTGCAGCGCTGCGGCCTTTTGATCAAGGGTCAGATGCTCAAAGCGATCGAGCTGCCGGAACGTCCAGCTGAAGCGGCTCAACGTATCGCGCGCCTGCTTGGGATGCACGGCGATCGTACTGACGCCATCAGGAATCCCCGCGAACGGCTGTGGGTTCCTGAACGTGAGCACCACGCGGTCGGTAGCAACCTGGTATTCGACTGCGGACACTTGCTCGAGAGTTATCACCCGAGGCAGCGTGCGGACCATCGCCGTGTGGATCTGCCCGATGCTTTGCTCGGACACAAGGCCCAATGCCGTCAGCTGTGCTATCTGCTCGTCAGTGCGCGCCTCAGGGCGCAGCAAGACGCGGCGTTCGATCTCACTGCCGGTTTGACCATCTTGCATCAGCGCACGCACCGTCGCCTCTGGCGCTTCGAGCAAGGCCGCGTGCTGTGGGTGCTCTGGGCCCACGATGTCAAAGCGCCGCTGCAGGACTCCGCTTACAAACTCTTCGCGGCCCGACGGCGATTGAAGGGCCGTGATGGTCAAGCCGACAGCCGGTTCCTGCGCCACAGTGACTTCAATCCCGGGCAGCGCAGAAGGAGCGGCATCCGAAGTCAATTGCACGGTACGCTCGCCGATGCGCGTGAGAGCGCCCTGTTGGATCAGCGCGGTGGCCAGCGGTGCCCCGGGCAGCTCGGGGGCGAATTGCGCGCTGTCGCTCATCAGAGACTCTAAGCCGCCGCGAGGCTCAGACTCGGCGAACACATCCTGCTGGAGGACGTCCAGGGTAGCGAGAAGATCCTCCATGTCCACTGAAGCGTCATCCGGCCTCATGGAGAGCGCTACATACGGCAGTGGCCGATTCCAATCGCGGGTGATCTGCTCTACCTCGCCCATACCCCGGCCCAGCACGAGAATCGCCCTACCCGGCAACGGGGCCACCACGCGGTCCAAACGCTCAGGATGTTTGCCTCGAATCGGATCGCGCGCCCGGACGAGCGCGGGCTGATTGGTGGCCAGCCGCTGCAGGGCCGGCACCAACAGCTCGGTTTGCAGGCGCATCTCCATCGGCTCGGCATCGCGCCAAATCGCCTGGTCACGATCCTCATTAAAGCCGTCGGTGATCACGATCGAGTAGCCCTGCTTGCGCAAATTCCGGGCCAGGATTGTGACTTGGCTCTCCTCCAGGAGCGGCTCGGTATCCACGTAGATGACAAGGCTGGGCTCGGTTGGCTGCGGCGCCACCTTGAGCCGAGCCGCCTGCTTGGCACGACCAGGTTGACCGCTGAGCGTCGCTGCCCACACTGCCAACTGCTTCGCATACTCCTGGAGATGGACGTTGGGCCGCCCTACGCGCTCGCCGTACGCAATCGTTTCAAGGAACGTCACGAAGGGCGCTAGCGCCGCCCCCTGGCGGGTCGTCACCCAAAGCTGGGAGAGTGTTCTCAGCGCAGCCCCCTGCACCGAGGGGCTTTCCGTGGAGATAAGAACCGCCCCCACCCGGTCCAAGAGCCGCTCATCGGCCCACCGCAAACGGCTGAGCGCATCGAGACTGGCCATCCGTACCTCGAGATCGGCGTGGGCATCCTCCGCCCCCTTAAGCAGGGCCTCGACCAGCGATTCAAACGCTTCGGGCCCATAGTCCTGCGGGGTCACGTGGTGATGATCGATGAGGTATTCGAGCGAGCGAGCGATATCCCCACGCACCCAGGGGTGGGGCTCCTGTGCCAGCGCGCCGGCCAAGTCATAGAGGGTGGCAGCGTCGTTGAACTCACGTAGGTCGCGCGCAGCGGCCCCGCGCACCACAGCGCTGGGATGCGTGCGGAGGAGGACCAGCAGCTTGGCCAGGACGCGCGCCCGCGGCGGCCCGTTGAGGAACCGGGCAGCATGACCCAATCCCCGCACTGCTGCCTTGACCACCCACGGATCAGGATCATCCAAGCGAGCGATGAGGAATTCGCGCATCTCCGTCTCAGGCGCCGCCAGTACCCGCTGCGTGCCGGCACGCTCCAACATCCCCTCAAACGACTCTGCCAGCGTTTGAACGGCAAGCTCCCGCACACCCAAATAGGTGCGCGTGGAGGGTTGGGGCTGTGCAGCAGAGAGCTGGTGGAACTCCGCCATCGCATGGTCGGCCCAGGGTTGGCCCTTCCGGCGCAGCAGCGATCGGGCAACCCGGCGCTTTTCGGTGAGCGTGGGTGCTGCCTCAAGCTGTGCCACGGCGCGCGTCACCACCGCTTGGGCTTCCTTATCGGTGATCCCACGGCGGATACGCCCGGGCAATGAACGCCGCCCCGCCCGGTAGGCCCACTGCACCGCTGGGCGCACGAGGCTGTCTGGAAGGAATAAGAAGGAGGAGATGCGTGAAAGCACCTCCAACGCCAGATCGAATCCCAGATCAACGGCACCAGCCTTCAGCCGCTGCCAGTCCCAACGCCCGGAGGCCATGGAGAAGCCTGCCACCGGCCATGCAGGCTCGTAGCTGCGCAGATATTGATCATGCAGCTGATCTGCTTTGCGCACGCGCTGCTCCACTTGCGCCTGCCACCGCGCGGTGTCCTGGGCCGGTGGGTGCTCGCGCGCCTGCTGGGAAGGACGGGACTGTTCGGGCATCCACAACAGTGGCGGCGGACCAAGTCGGCTGATGACCCGCTCTGAGAGATCGCCAATGTTATCAATAAGTACATTGAGGTTGAGCCAGAACGCCAGAATGAGGGCTAGATGCAAGATCGGGTTGATGGAGGACCCGTAAAATAGGTCCACAGCCTCCCAGCCCAAGATCACGCCGATCACGAGTGCGCCCCCAATGCTGCGCCATCCCCTCATCCGAAACGACCGTATCATGTGCTCTCGCCAGCGATCCCTGGACTGCTCCACCGCTGCGGATCCCGGAAGCCCGGCGGCCTGATCCTGCCGCTGCACGCTTTCAAGGTGCTGATCCAACACACGCTGGAACTCCTCCTGCTCTTTCTCCACAGCCTGTACCGCTGCAAGGTATGCGAGCAGCACGATGCCGGCCCCCAGATAGCCCAGCGCAGCACTAGCCATGGCCGTCACGATGATGGTGGGCGCAATGCGCTGCCAGTGGGCAATCTTCGGCCAGCTGATCTGGGCCAAGCGCGCGCGAACCGGGACCGGCAGGGCAACAGGCTGCAGCGCAGAGTCGAGGCGCACGAGGTGCGGCGCGGGCCGGGAGCGCAGGACGATCGGATCGGCATAGAGGGCAGGCTCATCATCGACCACGGCATCGGCTGCCTGCATCGCGCGCGTGTGCACAAAACCACGCGCATCGACCGACACGCGCAGGCGCTGGCCATCGAGCAGGGCCACCTCTTCAGGCGCCACGCGCCAGCCCTCGGGCTGCGAGACATCAGCACTGACCTGCACCAATGGCCCTGAGACCCAGGCCGGCATCCCCCGGGGCCGGATCTGATAGCGGCGCTCGCCTGACTGCGGATCCACCACCGCAAATTGATCGAGCCAGGGCCAGCCGGCCCGCGCCTTGGTCGTCGGCAAGAACGCAAACAGCGTAGCCCCGCCGTAATCGAGCGAAGTTGATGCGTCCTGCAAGTGCAGCCGGCTGCTGTCATCCACCGTGAGAGTTAGGGGGGTGCTGCTATCCAACAGTTCGTCCGGCACCGTCCTTACATGAACCGGCTCGCTGGGCCACGCCTCGACTGCGGCCGTGCCCAGCAATCGACCGTAGCTATTGAGGATCCATAGCCACGCGCTGAACGATACCGGATCAACCAGGTGGCGCGCTAACGGACGGGCAGATCGGGTCCACTCCTGCGTGTCTTGCACCGTCACTCGTAATTCGTGAGCCGTCGCGAAATGCTGGTGCAAATTCACCAACCGGGGGTCAAGGGCAGTCAGATAAACAGGACGGCCGGTGTCGCGGGCCAGGGCCATGAGCACGTTATACGCCTCTGCCCCTGGGTACGCTTCGGCCTCAAACGTGCGCCGCCGGAAGCCCTGGATATGTAAGGCCCCTGTTTGATCACCCAACCGCTCGTCGAGCGCGAATGAAGCCACCAGCACACGCCGACCCTGCGCATCATCGGCAAAGACCTCAAAGCGCGATGAGGGCTTGACGCGGTCGATCTCGAGCCAGGCCTCGGGCTGGGACAGCCGACGCGCGCGGACGCGCAAGAGCGGTGCATCAAGCCGGGCCGCGTCATACTCCAGCGTCTCCAAGAGGGTCCCATCGGCGCTGATAGTCGCGATGCGCCGCGGCACGTCGCCCTTGAGCCCGAGCCAGCGCACGATGCGCCACTCGCCACTGGTGGTCTCACGCAGCAGTTGGTCGCCTGGCATCAGCGCGACACCCTGCTGAGCGAGCCACTCACGAGCTTCCAGATCGGCGGACGCTTCGACGTAGTGTTCGCCCAGTGCTGGGGCGATCGGCATGATGAGCTGCTGCCAGGCCTTGCCCAGCTGCTCGCGGTTGATCGCGTAGCGGCGACCGAGCCAAGCGCGCCGCCGGACCAGCAGCCCCATCTTCAAGAACGGTTGGATCGCTGGCTTACCTGTGATGCTGAATCCCAGTGTCCAGAGCGACTCTGCCTCTGGATGCCGCTCGAGGAGCTCCAGCAGCAACAACCGCCCTATCCCGCTGCCGCCGCGCTCAGTCTTGGTGCCGCGGATCAAGAGCTCCTTCGACGCTTCGTTATACTGGTAAAGTAACCACCCACTTACGGACCCGTCTTTCGTGGTGTACTCGAGCTGCTGCATGGGCGCTCCCATGGGCCAGTCGCCCCACGTCATGGCGACTTCATGGTGCTCGATGGCGGCAAACCGCAGCGCAGCTTGACGCACTTCGCGGGCTCGGTGGTCTGCGAGCACTGGCGGGGCAGGCTCTGGGTATGCGGCTGGCCTGAGCTGATCCCAGAGCCAGGCGCTTGCACGCCACACAACCGCGCCAATCGAGAGGATCGGCAGCGGCGGCACCTCCGTTGCGCGGTGCCGGCGGATGCTCTCCTGCCAGTGTCGACGGGAGGCGTGTCCTTCAGCCTCATCCAACGCGACCTGGAGCCTGGCGGCCAGCCTGTCGCGCCGCCGTCCGGGCGGCATCTTGGACACGAACCGCTCGTGCGCCTTGCGCCGCAGGCGCTCAGCCAGGACCGCCCCAGCTTGCGGCCCTTGCCGCCCCGCGACCACACGAATCGCTAGCGCGGCGGTGGCGATGAAGTGCACCGCATCCGGCGATTGCTTCCACGCGGCCTCGCCCAGTGCCATGACTTTTTGCCCGGCCAGCGCTTCGATGCGCAGGGTGATGTCCTGGCCTTCGCTCAACAGCGCGTCCCACTCATCGAACGGAATCCGCACCCCTAGCGGGCCGCATACCTGGGCCACACGCTCGAGCCCTGCGAGTTGCCTCTCGCGCGGAAGCAGCCGCTGCCAGTACCGGGTGAACAGCAGCGTGCGCTCCTCCGGGCTGAGCCCGAAGAGGGTCATGGCGCCGTGGAAACGCCGCACGTGCGACCTCATTGTCTGCATCGTCTGCCAACCGGCACGCAGCGTGGGCCAAAAAGCGGGGTGGAATGCAAGGCCCTCATCCGGCAGCTCGAAGTACTGCATGCGGCGCAGGATTTCCGCCTCCGACAGTACGGCATAGACATACCCAGGGATGTAGGTATCGCGCGCCACGAGCAGATCGGCCAGCGCTTCGTGGGCGCTTTCCTGCGCGGCTTGCTGTTGCGCGGCGCGCGCTTGCCGCTGCTCATGGAGTGCTGCCATCACGTCGGTCTGGCGTCTCATCAGGCGGATGCGCACCGCGGGCTGCGCCGTGGTCCGGCCTTCCAGCGCGTCCTGCAGCGTCTGCCGGACATAGAAGCGCCAAACCTTGGGCCGCTGGAACCGGGCAGCCCATAGCCGCACCGATCGAGCCATCCGCCCATCGGCGATCGTAGTTTCGCCTCGCGCCAAAGCCGCCACCGCTTCGCGCTTAATGGCGGTCGGCGCCTCGACTGCCTTCAGCGCTGCGATGAAATCCCTCGCCAGGCGACGAGCGCCCCCGGACTTGCCCATGTTCGCTTCGATGGCTGCCGCAACCCGCCGGACCTCGCGGTCATGTGCCTCGACCGCTGCCACTGAAGGCTCGCCTTTCCTTTCTTGCGTCTTTCGTGCATCCGCGTTGCGGCCAGAGCCCCCAGAGCCACTGCCGCCGCCCGTGATAAAGGTCGCGTGGTAGCGCGACGTGTCCAGCCCTTCGGCCGTCAAGTAGTCCAGGTGCTCGCGATCGATAAAGGTCATATGCGCCTGCTCTGGCCCGTCTGAGCCGTTAGCGGGAGGCTCGAAGCCATGTGCCGGCATCTGAGGCAACCACAAGGACGGGTCTGCGCCGTACTCTGGGCCTGGCTTGGCGGCCCGCGTGAGCAGATACACTAGGTGCTGGTGGATGGTGAGCCACTCGGCGCGCGTCCAAAGAAAGATATCGCGCAGGGCTGCGGCCATTTCAATCGATGCGCCGTAATACGGTTCGCGTTGCCACTGGTCCCGCTGCCACTCTGCCAGCATCTGCGCCAGATACCGATACCCTTCGGGTCGATTCGCCTTCAGAGCGAGTTCCCTATAGAGCCGGAGGTAGGCCACGGCCTTGGCCGAGGCTTGCTCAGCGCTAAAGGGCCGGTGGTTCCAGAGCGGCAGGGGTGGCGCCTGAAAGCGTTTGCGCGGCATCGGCAAGCGTAGTGCGTCTTGGTATGCTTGCCGTGTCTGGCTAATCAGACTAGCAAGCTTGTGCAAGAGTCGATCGCGCTCCAACTGCGTGTTGAAGAACTCCTCCATGATCCGTGCTGCCTGCTCGCGCACCGTGATGTCCCCATAGGTGAGACCTGCAATCAGGACCTGCTGCACAGAGTCGCCCAGCAAGCGTCGCTCTTTGAGCCGACGCAACGACGAGGGCTGCGCCTTCCGCGCGAGACGCTGTTCTTGCACTGCGATCTCTTGCTGCTCGGCGTGCGTGCCCTGGCGCGCGATCAGCTCTCTGGCCAGGTCAATCAACACGGCTTGCTGTCGAGGTTGAGCCGCTCGCAGCGCCCCCAACTGCTCTCGCAGCAGCCTCAGCTGTGTCCTGAGATCGGAGGGGGCCTGTCTGACGTTTCTGCCGCTGAACGGCACGCGCGACCAGACGCCTCGCGCCACATCGCCAAGCCAGCCTTGGATCCGGCTTACGAGGCCCTGGCCCGCAGTCAAGATCAAGCCGCCTTCAGCCAGCCGCTGAGCATCACCCAGCGCAGCAGGCCATATATCCGCCACCAGATGACCCCATTGCCCCCAGAGCGAGCCGGCTGCGAGGCCCAGCGCTCCAACAACTAGCCACGGTAAGAGCCAGCTTGATAACGTCTCAGCATGGCCCGTACCCAGCACCCCGCCTGACGGCGGCGGCGCGCCTGATGGCCTGAGCATATCGAGGGTGATGACCTCCTGGTTGAGGACCTCTTCGAAGAGCGCCTTTACGCGCTCGCGCTCCGCAGCGCTCAGCCGTCCGCCGCCACGACGCTCGATGTAGAATGAGGTAAACACCTTCAACCCCCGCCCGCGCGCGAACCCTTCCGTATCGAACACCACGCTGCGAATGTTCACGTTGGCGCGAAACGCCAGCAGCGCTGCCATGATGTACAGCAGCCCTCCGTGCTTGCGCGCGCCCGTCGCAACGCTCAGGACGTCATACTCCTCATGCGGTGACACCCCGAATGTCACTTTGGTCTCCACTCGCATCGCGCTCTTCGCGAGAGGGAAACGGCCCTGCCGCGTCTCGGCATTGGCGCTGCGCAATAA
>JAGVGS010000162.1 GCA_020057015.1 Candidatus Omnitrophota bacterium
CCCACACCCCAGCGCCAGAAAGCACCTCATGCTGGCGGGGCCTCGCGCGCCGGCAAGATGTAGATGGGGTTCGTGAAAATCCAGGGCTTGCCGCGCAGCGTGACTTCCACGCGATACACGCCCGGCTCCACGACCGGCACCTGCCAGGCGGTGCCGCTGTGCTGCGCGGCCGGCTCCCCGTCTTTAAACAGCGTCATTGTGGTGCTTGTCGGCAGGGTCACGTCGAGCGTCAAGCCGGGCTGCCAGGGAATCGCGTCGCCCATGATCCCGACCACCTCCTCCTGCGCGATGGCGCGGAAGGAAAAGCCCTTTGCTTCAGCCAGGAGTTCGATGGCGAGGTACGCGTGGCCCTGCCGCAGCGCCTCATAGAAGCTTTCTTTTGTCAGCGTTGGGCTCGGCACCCAGACGTGGTTGCGGATGAGCTGGCACATGATGTCGTAAGGGGCGAAGGTAACACCCAGGGCATGAAACTCGTGCGCGTCCATGGCGCCGATACCCACGATCCGCCCGTGCCGCCGGATCATCTCATCCCACGAGGCGAGCGGGTCATAGGGGCGGTTGAGAATCGACTCATAGAAGGGCTCGATCGGGGCGAACAGAGTCCACAGCGCCAGCCGGGCCTTGTTCTCATCGAGGGTGTCGTGCGCCGCATTGTAGGCTTCGATGCCGGTAAAGCCATGCACGGTCCAATCCCGCCAGCGCCCGTTCTTGAAGTAAGGATGGGCGATGAAGCCCAGGCCGCCCTGGCGGTTGACCTCCTCGATGATCTGCTGGGCGTGGAACTTCGTGCGGTCGATTTCCTCGTGCACATTGAGGGCGACATAGTGGCCCTGGTCGGTGGAAATCTCTGTGCCTGCGAGCACCAGCGTGCGGCCGTACCAGCCTTCCCGCCCGTCGCGCAGATGCTGCAGCGTGTTGTGCTCGGTGAGGACCACAAAATCCAGCGCTTGCGCGTTGGCCACGCGGACCACGTCGGCAAATCGGCCGTGCGCGTCATGAGAATACTCGCGCGTGTGCAGGTGCATGACGCCTACGAAGTCGGTGTACTTGGTGGCAAGCCCCGGCGAGCCGGCGGGGGAGGAGGTGAGGTTGGCTGCGAACCCATGGTGCGGCGCCGGATGAGTTATGAGCGCGCAGCCGCTGAGGCCACTGGCCAGGAGCAGGAGCCACCGCGCGCGGCGCGTCATGGAGATTGCCCGGTGAAGCGGAACGTGTCCAAGTGCATCGCCGGCACCAAGGCACAGCCCAGCTCTTGCGCTGGGTCGGCGATCAGCCGGCGCTCGCGCGAGAGCCTGCGCACGCTGCTGAACGCCTCCAGCAGGCTCTGGGTGAAGCGCAGCGTTTTGACCGGCGCGGTGAGTTTACCCTCTTCAATCAACCGGGTGCCTTCGCGGGTCAGGCCGGTCATCAGCGCCTCGCGCGGGTTGAGCAGGCCGTTGACATAGTGAAACCGTGGAATGAGCAAGCCTCGCGCGCAGCCGCGGATCAACTCTGCCAGCGGCAGCGCACCCGGGCTCATGACCAGGTGCAGCGGAAAAGGCCCCTCGGTTTCGGTCGCCGGCAGGCCATGGCCGGTGGAGGCGTGCTTCATCCGCGCCCCGTACAGCGTATCGTAGACTACACCTTGGGCGATGCCGCGGTCAATGAGGGCCACGCGCTGCTTTGGGGTGCCTTCAAAATCAAAGGGCATGCGCAGCACGCCGGGGTCCTGGCCATCATCGGCCAAGGTGATGTCAGGCGAAAAGATCCGCTGGCCCAGCCGGCCGGCCAGGCAACTGCTGCCTTCCTGCAGGTTCTTGGCGCCGAAGGCAGTGTAGCTCAGCCACAGCAGCAGATCGGCTACTGCTTCGGGCTCCAAAATCACCTCGTACGTGCCCACCGGCAGTGCTGCCGGCTCGCCAGGCTGCAAGGCTTGTTCGAGTGCTCGGCGCAGCGCACCGTCCCAGTCAAGATAGGTCGCATCGCGGGACACGGCGCTGGCATAGCCCGAGGCGGCCCCATGCATCGTCACGAGCTTCGTGCCGGCCACGGTGGAGGCGCAATAGCAGGTCACTTGTTGCGAGTTCACGACGGCCAGCTCATCCTCGCCGGTCATCGCCGAGCCGGCCAGTGCCACCCCCAGCCCCTGGCAGTACTGCATCAGGCGCAGAATGTGGCCGGCCATGTCCGCGGCCGTGTATTGGGCGGTTGCCTTCAGATAGTCCTCGCGTACACGCAGGCGGTGCTTCCAGGGTGCTGGCGCGATCAGCGCTTGCTCGCGCGCGTGCTCGGCGATGGTGCGGGCAGCCTCGGCACAGCGGCGTAAGGCCGCCGGCTCGAGCGTTTCCGTGGTCGCCACCCCGATGCGCCGCCCCAGCGTGACCTTCACCATGACGGTGAGGCTCTCTTGGTGCAGATCCTGGTGCACCGCCTCATAGGCGAAGCGAAAGACGCGGCGCGTGCGCGCCTGCGCCGTCGCACTCACCTCATCGGCGCGCGTCTGCTTGACGAGTTTGGTTAAGTCGCTCAACAGGCGCGTGGCACCGATCATGGCTATTGGGCTGGGGCGACCATGACGCCGTCAAAGCGTGCGTAAGACGAGCCGTGGCCGACGTGCATCACCTGCATCGGCTCGCCCTTGGCGCAATTCGGCACGCCCCACAGCTGCCAGTCCTCCGGGCGGCCCACCGCGGTGCAGCGGCCCCAGAAGGCCGGGGTAATGCCGGTGTAGAGCGGGTTGGCCACCATCCGACCGAGGCGGCCGTTGATAATCTCCCAGCCGATCTCGGTCGTGAACTGGAAATTGAGCCGCTGGTCATCAATCGACCAGCTCTTGTTCGTCGAGAGCAGGTAGCCATGCTCGATGCCGCGGCAGAGCTCTTCTCGCGTCCCGGTGCCGGGCAGCAGATTGACGTTGGTCATGCGCACCAACGGCGGCACGCTCCAGCCATCGGCGCGCATCGCACCCCCGCTGGCAGGCAAGTGCAGCCGGGCCGCGGTTTCGCGCGAGCTCAGATACCCCACAAAGCGGCCCTGGCGCACGAGGTCGACGCGTTGGGCTGGCACTCCTTCGTCATCGAAGGCAAAACTGCCTGCCCCGTCTGCAATGGTCGCGTCAGCGACGATGTTCACGCGCGAGGAGCCGTATTGTAGGGTGTTCAGTTGATCCGGGGTCATGAAGCTGCCGCCGGCGTAGCTCAGCTCATGCCCGAGCGCGCGGTCCAGCTCGGTGGGATGGCCGCACGACTCATGCAGCTGCATCACCATTTGGGTGGGATCGAGCACCAGCGTGGTCTCGCCGGCTTTTGGCGGCGGGGCCTGCAGTAGCTGTAGCACTTCCTGGCGGGCTTGCGTCGCCCCTGGCACCAGCCCCAGGCTCTCGACATATTCAAAGCCGGCTTGGGCCAGTGCCCCGTGGTGCGAGTTCGGGAAGCTACGCACCTGCGAGCGGCCCTCCCCCTCCGCCACGACTTCGAGGCCTGCGCCACTTTCGGTCAATGTCTGCTCGATCTCAGCCCCCTCAGTCGAGCAGAACAGCTTATGCCGCCGGAAGAAGTCCAGGTGCGTTGTGGCGCGCTTGATGGCGTCGGGTCCGAGCAATGCTTGATTGGCCGCGAGTAAAAGATCGATCTTGGCAGCGAGCGGCACGGCAAAGGGGTCTTGCGCACAGCGCGAGACATGATGCGCTCGGGCCGGGACGACGGGGGCCAGCGGCCGGGGCTGGCGGTTGATCAAGCGCGCGGCTTTGGCGAGGTCAATAGCTTGCGTTACCGCGCGGCCCACAAGGCGCGCGGTCAAGTGCGGGGTCGAGGCAAAGCCCCAGGAGCCGTGCACCAGCACGCGGATGCCAAGGCCAAGGCTTTCGGTGTGATTAATGGTGGCGATCGCCCCCCCTTCGGCCACCAGCTCTTCGTGGAGGAAGCGCTCGATGCGCACATCGGCATAATCCACCCCGTGGCGCTGCAGCAGGCGAAGGGCGAGGGTGGCAACATCGCGCGGAAGCGTTGAGGTCGCTGGCATCGTAGAGGAAATTGAATCTTATCATACGAGGCGGAGGTTGTCTTTGCTAGAATACCTCAATGGACCATGTGCCGCGCAGCGTGCTGGATCGCGCGCTGAGCACCCTCACCCGCCGCTCGCTGGCCGAGCGCCTGCATGCCATCCGCGCGCTGGCCGAAGTGCGCGGCGTGCGCTATGTCGATGACGCCGGGCGCATGCGCACGATCGACATCGCGCTGCGGCCCTGGCTGCTGATTTCCGCCCAACTGCTCCACTTTCACCGCACCGCGGTCCTCCTCTCCTCGGCGCTCTGGCAACTGGCGACCTTGCGCACCCGCGTGCCGGCGCTGCGCGTGGTGCTGCCCTTCAGCGCCGCCGATGAGGCATGGCTGACGCTGGCGCGTATTCCCCGCGCGCGGCCCTGGGCTGTGCTGGGCCGGCTCGACTCCACCGCGATTTACGATGAGGCCGGCTGGCAGCGGGACTACCGGATGCTCGAGCCGAACACCGTCGGGGTAGGGGGTGTGCACTACGCGCCGGCAAGCTGCTCGATCGTGCTTGATGTGCTGGGCGATGTGCTCGAGCAGGCGTTTCCGCGCCGAGCGATCACCGCTACCCCCGACCCTCGGCAGCTGTTGATCGATGAGCTGCACGCGGTCAGCCGAAGGCTCGGCCGTAAGCTGCAGGGTGTGGCTTTCATTGAGAACACCGACTTCACGACCGGCACCGATGAGTTCGGCGAGCTGGCCCACGATTTCAACATGCGCGGCCTGCGCGCCGTGGTGGCCGACCCGCGCGAGCTGCGCTGGGGGCGGCGGGGGCTCACGGCCCGGGGGGTGCCGGTGGATCTACTCTACCGCGACTCTGAGCTCTCCGAGTTTGTGTCGATGGAACGCAGCGGTACGCGCCTATCGGCCCTGCGCCAAGCTATTCAGGAAGGACGCTTGATTTCAGGGCTTTCTTGGGAATACGATCAGAAGTCTGCTTGGGAAATCTTCACTGACGCGCAGTATGCCCGCTACTTTAGCCCGGCCCAGCGGCAGTTTTTCCGCCAGCACCTGTTGTGGACGCGCCTAGTGCGGGATGCTGCGGTGAGCGATCCTCAGGGCCGCCGCGTCGCGCTGCCGGCATACATCCGCCGCCATCGGCAGCAACTGGTGCTGAAGCCCAACAATCTCTTCGGCGGCACTGGGGTGATGCTAGGAAGGCTTACCAGTCAGCGAGAGTGGGAAGCGCAATTGCAGCGCGCCCTACGCGGCCGCATGCGCTTCGTGGTGCAGCAGCTCGCGCATATCCCGGAGCAAGAGTTTCCGATGTTTGGCCCATCCGGCGGGGTGGCCGCGGTCCACCGCCATGTGGTCTCGGGCTTTTATTTCAGCTCCACCGGCATCGGCCTGGTGGGCCGCTTCTCGGGTAAGCCCGTGGTCAACGTCTCCCAGGGCGGCGGCCTCATCGCCGGCCTCTGGGTGCATTAGCTGGGGTGGCCATGGTGGAGGTGTTTCGAGATGCGACCATCTTAAGTGCGGTTGTGGCGTCACGTATTGCTGATCTGGCAGGCCGCAAGACACAGCGAGGGCGACGGTTTACTATGGCGCTGGGTGGCGGCGCTACCCCGAGGAAGCTCTATCGATTGTTGTCGACTAAGCCATATTGCCGAACCATCTGCTGGAGCAAGGTCCATATCTTTTGGATCGATGAGCGGTGTGTGGGGCCGCAGCACGCCAAAAGCAATTTTCGGATGGTGCACCGGCTGCTGCTTGTGAAATTGCCTATTCCGAAGCGCAACATCCACCGCGTCTTCACTGAGCGCGGCTCGCCGAAACACATCGCCGCGGACTACGCACATCGGCTCAGACGGTTTTTCCGTCTGCCGCCAGGCAAGCCACCGAAGTTTGACTTAGTCCTGCTGGGCGTAGGAGTCGATGGACACGTGGCGTCATTGTTTCCGAAGTCGCAGGCGCTTTTCGAGCGTCGCCGCCTTGTCGCGGAGGTTCCCGAGGCACCGGATCTGCCCCGCGTGACACTGACGCTTCCAGTGCTCACCCATGCGCAACGCATTATCTGCATGGCGGCAGGAGCAGCGAAGGCCCCCATTCTGGGCAAGATCCTGCGGCGGGACCGCGCCGCGCGTCAGCTGCCCGCCCAGTTGGTCGCGTCCAGCAGCAGCGCGATCACCTGGTGCCTGGATCGAGCCGCAGCCGCACAGCTCACCGGCAGGCACATGAGCGAGCGACTGGTCTTGGACGTAGAGACTCAAAAAGAGTGCGCCGAAGTAGAAGGTCGGCGGCCTCATCGCCGGCCTCTGGGTGCATTGAATGCTCACCAAACGTATGGCCGACCCTTGGTGGGACTCTTATAGATGCTCCTGACGATCATTTGGGGTTTTGTCGGGTTCTTACTGCTCCTGAGGCCTGATTGCGACTGGATGGACGGCATGAGTCGGGCACTCGGGTACGGAACCGCGGTCACACATAGGACGCATCTCTTCCAAAAAGCGCTGCGAGTATTTGTGCGTTTCCTAGGTGGGGTGATTGTTCTCTTAGCGGTGAACGATATTGCCATTGCGATCGGCTGGACAGACAAGCAGTGGTCTCAGGAACTGCTACGCCGCATGGGTGTTTTCCAGGATGCAGAAAGACAAACCACAGCGTTTGCCTGGCTGAAGTGGATGCTATTGCTGACAATAGCCATCTACTTCACTGCATATGGGACCATTGCCACTCTGGCTCCGGCAAAGATGCAGGCGTTAACCTGGCAATATTATGAGCGGCTATTTGGTGTACTCCCGGATCGAGATGCTCCGGCCCAGAAGATGATTGTGTACTGGGTTCGAGGGATTGCGTGTCTTCTGGGTGGTCTCTGGATATTCTTTCATCTGGGGCATCGATAGCGATCCCCGCGACCATGAAAAGTGATCCGGCTGATGAGTAAGACGATACTTGTTCAGACGTATGGGTGACCATAGTAGCCGAATACCTGGACTTCCTGAGCCATCCCAACAAGCGCCAGGGGAGGACGCCAACCAGGCGATGGAAGCCCTGGCGGAAGGGTTTCGGCTGGTGCTCGCAGGGACGTAACCGCATGAAGTACATCGAACATTTTGAAGATAGGTACCAGTCCCCTTGGAGCCCGGTGCCGCACCCATAACTAACCTACGCGAACCGAAAGGAGGCACAACCTATGGCGATGGATCGGGATACCAAGAAGAAGCTGAAGCAACTACTCAGGAAAATCGACGTCTTCACCAAGGACCTTAAGTCGCTACGGGACAAGTTGTCTCGAAGTCTAGGCCAGCAGAAGCGACAGAAATCGGTTTGGTGAGCGATCCGCGATCCGTACCGGGTACGCGGGGCGAAAAGGGAAACCCGACTTTATGGCGCGGAAAATCTCAGAGACTAAAGCGACATGCAAGGCATGCGGACACGTTTACTTCTTTGGTAAGACAGATGAACTCGATCATTTGAGCGCCCAGGGGGAAGAGTGCGGGAAAGGCCTAATGTGCTGTGGCGGCTGCCTACCGGCCGTCTTTCTCCCAACGAAGAAAGCTGTCGATCCCAATAAGTGTCCCAAGTGCGGCTCGCGGGCGATCCGCAAGGAACGTGTAACGCACGAGATATGAAGTGGGCAATTACGGAGTCTAGCCCACCATGAGAGCTAGAGGGATTGTCCTACTTGCGGCGGTTGTGTTGCTGGCGGGATGTGCCAATACCCCCATGGGTAGATCAATCCGCGAAGGATTCTACACGCAAGCTCGGGCACTTTACGCTTATCAGGGAGACACTCAAGAAGACATCCCAAGGTTGAAGGAATGTCAGTTTACTCAGCTGATCGGGCAACCACTTTCTGCGGTGATAGAGTGTTTCGGAAAGCCCTACGTGTACGCTCTTGGAGTGGAGGAAGACGGGTATGTGTCGTATCAGGTTGGAGCGTTGTACGGGATAACACCTACGGGGACTGATCCCACTCACGGCTTCACCGTGATGCTTCGGAAGGGAAAGGTTGTAGATATTGTGAGATTTTAATCTCGATGAAGGGACTTCTTCTCTTGGGAATCCGGGTCTACAGGCAGTGGTTGTCGCCCTTGGTTTCGAGGAAGGTGCGGTGTCGGTTTCATCCGACTTGTTCCGAATACGCCGAGCAGGCGATTCGATCTTACGGCGTTATCGCCGGTGCTCGAAAGACGTGGGGTCGCTTGAAGAAGTGCCGACCGGACAACTTCGACACCTGTATCAACTACCCGTGAGAAGAGACACCATCGGTGCAAGCCAGCCTGCGCGAATTGGTACGCGAATTGGTACCGGGTACTGAGGGGACATGTTGAAAAGGCTATTTCTCCAAACCTACAGATGGCCGTTGTTCCGAGAGCCTGGGATTGGCGGAGTCGCTGGATATTGTGATTCGCGCGATTGTGGAAGGTTTGAGAGTGGCGTTGGGTGAACTGTGAAAAAGCAGACTTCGGGGAAACAGTCAAAGCAAGATTGCTGCAAGTACTCTGTCTTTCGACACCCGCTGTTGGTGGGGCTATGTGGGGTCATTATTGGGTGGTGTCTCAACCTGCTGACGCCCCAGATTACTGAGCGTTCAAATCTGAAGTTGCAACCGTATTTTTCTGTGGCGAATTATCTTAAAGATGGGAACCTGTACTTCTTGTCATACATCAATGCGACGAATAGAGGGAAGAAACCGATTGGCTTGCGCTCCGCAAAGCTTGAAGTTGTCCTGAACAAGTCAAAGAGAGCCAAACTTGACACGGTTCCCATATTCCCGCGATTCCATATCTCAAAGGAAGCGAGAGCACCAACCGTTGACCAGCCCTTCTTCTATGATGCCGAATTCTACGAAAATGTAGTGAAAGATAAAGAGGGGCGAATAACCAAGAATTATGATTACCATCCGAAATCTCTGATATGTAAAGAAGTGGTCTTGAAGCAAGGTGAGTTTGAAGACGGCTACCTGTTTTTCAAACTGGAAAAAGCCGCTGTGGATGTGCCAGAGATCAATAGCATTCGCGGACGACTCGTTTTCGGAACGACTGAAGGTGAAAAGAAAACTGAGGTTGTAAACTTCAAGAGGTGGGCTGAAGACAAGTTCTACGAGCGGTTCTTCATTATTACGGATGTTAAATGACCTGAGATGAAAAAGTCTATCTACGTACGGTCGTTCGGGTGGCAGATGAATAGGCGAGAGCATGAGTGAGCGACTGGTTTTAGACTTGGAAACCCAGAAGGAATTTGCCGAAGTTGAGGGGCGGCGGCCGGAGCTGCTGCTCATCTCGGTCTGCGGCGTCTACAGCTACGAGCAAAACCGCTACGACGCCTACGTGGAGGCCAATATCGCCTCAGACCTCGGCCCCCGGCTGCAGGAGGCAGCACTCATCATCGGTTTCAACATCCGCCGCTTCGACATGCTGGTGCTGCAGCCCTACCTGCCGTATCCGGTCGGCCCGCTGCCCCAGCTCGACATCATGGAGGATGTGGTGAAGGGCCTGGGCCATCGCCTGAGCCTGGAGAGCATCGCGCAGGCCACCTTG
Source organism: Candidatus Omnitrophota bacterium (assembly GCA_020057015.1). GTDB lineage: Bacteria > Omnitrophota > Gorgyraeia > Aquiviventales > Aquiviventaceae > JAGVGS01. The sequence goes on from JAGVGS010000162.1 coordinate 9,509, forward strand.
GGCCGCGGCAAAACCGGCCACGGGCTGGAAGCGCTGCAATGGTTCAAGGAAGGGAAACTCGACCTGGTCACCAAGTATTGTTTAGATGATGTGAAGCTCACGAAGGACATCTACGACTACGGTAAGAAGCACGGACGGCTCTTTGCCACTGGGCGCTTTAACAACGAAAAGCTGCAGATCCCGGTGTTCTGGCCTGACCGCAAGCGGGACCTCACGGTGGTGAGCAAGACGATCCAAGAAGCCTGCGCGAAACACCTGCAAGTGGAGGTCGAATACGTCTCGCGCACGCCGCGCGCCGGCGAGCCGCCGCAGCAGCTGCGCCGCGTGGATGTGTACCACATCGCTGAGCCGTATTTCGAGGGCTACTGCCATTTACGCCGGGACATCCGGCAGTTTCGGTTGGATCGGGTCATCGACGTCAAACCCACCTGGCAGCGCTTCAGCGTGCCGGCGGATTTCGTGCCCACCGCCGTCGCGGAATGACCAGGGATCGTGCGTTGACGGGACAAGGTGGCACGCAGTATACTTCCTGCAAGGAGTAAACCGATGCGGCAAAAGACCTATACCGTGCTGATTGAGCAAGATGAGACCGGGGCTTATGTGGCTCGCGTGCCGGATCTCAAAGGCTGCCACACGTACGCACGCTCGATCCCAGTGCTCTTGAAACGGGTCCGAGAGGCCATTGAGCTGTGTCTGGAAGTCGAAGGACGAGGCGCGCAGCCTCTACGATTTATCGGGATCCAACAAGTCAGCGTTCCTGCGTGAGCAAGCTCCCAGCCGTCAAGCCCATCGAGTTAGTCCGGCTCCTCGAACGTATCGGTTTTCAACGCCTCCGCCAAAAGGGCAGCCATCTCTATCTCCGGCACCCCGATGGCCGAGCGACGGTTGTGCCCATGCATCGGGGCCACGATCTGCCGCCTGGGCTCTTGCGGGCGATTTTGCAGGATGCCGAATTGAATCGGGAACAGTTTCTTGGCTTGTTTTAGGATTGCCACATGCGAGCGGTCATTTTGGGCGCTGGGACGTCGATTCCGGCGCGCGGGTATAGCCCCGCCGGCGTCTATGTGCAGATCGCCAAGGAGCATGTGCTGCTCGATGCTGGGGCCGGCAGCCTGCAGCGGCTGCAGCGGGTGAGTGCTCAGTGGGATCAGCTCGACCGCATCTTCCTGACGCATTTTCACGTGGACCACTCACTGGACCTGGTCTCGATCCTGGCGGCGTTGCGTCTACCGCCGGTGCAGCGCAAGAAGCCGCTGTACGTGTACGGCCCGCCAGGCCTCAAGCGGCTGTATCGGCAATTCAACGCGGCCTATGACGATCGGCTCTCGCCGCGTGGCTACCGCGTCGTGTTCCGCGAGCTGCAGCGCGCCACGCAGCACCTGCCTGGCTACACCGTGCACACGTATCCGATGAACCACTACGCCACCAAAGCGATCGGGTATCGTCTGACTCAAGGACGCAAGACGCTGGCGTATTCCGGCGACACGGATGTGTGCGATAACGCCAGCGCTTTAGGGCAGGGGGCTGAGGTGTTTATTCTGGAATGCTCGGTACGCGACGACCTGAAATTCGAGGGCCACCTCACCCCCTCGGAGTGCGGGCAAATTGCCGCTCGCGCGCGCTGCCGCCATTTGGTGCTCAGTCATTTCTACCCAGTTTTTAAGGGCTACGACATCCGCGCCCGCGTGCGCCGCCATTACCCCGGCCGCCTCACCCTGGCCCGCGACTTCACCCGCCTGATCATTTCTTGACCTCGCGGGGGTTGGGGGGCGGGTGTATAATTACCCCATGAACACACTCAGAACCTGGTTTCTCTTGGCCTTGCTGACCGTACTGCTGGTCTTCATCGGCTCGCTGATGGGCGGCCAGCAGGGCGCGGCGATGGCGTTTGTCTTTGCGCTGCTGATGAATTTCATCTCGTACTGGTTCAGCGACAAGATCGTGCTGGCCATGTACCGCGCCAAGCCCCTGAGCGAGGCCGAAGCCCCGCAGGTGTACCGGGCGGTGCGGGAGATTGCCACGCGCGACCACCTACCAATGCCGAAGCTGTACTGGCTGCCCACCAAGACGCCTAATGCGTTTGCCACCGGTCGCAGCCCGAAGCACGCGGCCGTGGCGGTCACCAGCGGGCTGCTTGAGATTATGAGCGAAGAAGAGCTGAAAGGGGTGCTCGCGCATGAGCTCAGCCATGTGAAGAATCGCGACACGCTGGTCATGACCGTGGCAGCCGCGGTGGCCGGGGCGATCATGTTCCTGGCGCGCATGGCGCAATGGAGCCTGTGGGCCGGCGGCGGGCGGCGCAACAACGAAAACAACCGCAGCAATGCTGCTTTGCAGCTTGTGGCTCTGCTGCTCATCGCGATTCTGGCTCCGCTGGCCGCGATGCTGATCCAGATGGCCATCTCGCGCACCCGCGAATACGGGGCCGACGAGACCGGGGCGCGCTTAACCGGCAACCCCCACGGCCTGGCCTCAGCGCTGGAAAAGCTCCACGCGGCGGCCAAGGCGCATCCGCTGCCCCACGCCAATCCGGCCACCGCGCACCTGTTCATCGTGAATCCGCTGTCCGCCGGGGTGATCGCAAACCTGTTTTCCACGCACCCGCCGATGGAGGAGCGCGTTCGCCGCCTACGCGGCATGCGTCTGTGAGCTACAAAGCGGCTCGGAACTCGCATCGGGCTTTCACTCCGGGTCGTCGACCGCAATCACTAGCAGGTCACTCGAATGGCACTCGATAAGCTGACGATCAAAGCCCAGGAAGCGCTGCAAGCGGCGCAGCAGCTGGCTACAGCCAAGCAGCACCAGCGGCTGGAGCCTGAGCATATCCTGCTGGCCCTCCTGCAGCAGGAGGAAGGGCTCGTGGGCCAGACCCTTGAGAAGGCGGGCCTGACGCCCAGCCGCCTGCAGGGGCCGCTTGAGGAGGCGCTGCATCGCGTGCCCTCGGTCAGCGGCGGCGGGTCGCTGCATCTCTCTGACCGCGCGAACCAGCTCCTCATCCGCGCGGGCGAAGAGGCCAAGCAGCTCACCGATGAATACCTCTCGACCGAGCATTTGCTGCTGGCGGGCTTTGCCGATGCCGAACTTTCGGCGCACTTTAAGCGCCTGGGGCTGCGGCGCGAGAGCGTGGAGGCGGCCCTCAAAAGCCTGCGCGGGGCGCACCGCGTCACCGATGAGCACCCCGAAGGCAAGTACCGCGCACTGGAGAAGTATGCCAAGGATCTCACTGACCTCGCCCGCCAGGGCAAGCTCGACCCGGTGATCGGCCGCGACGAGGAAGTGCGGCGCGTCATCCAAGTGCTCACCCGGCGCACCAAGAACAACCCGGTGCTCATCGGCGAGCCGGGGGTGGGCAAGACCGCCATTGCCGAGGGCCTGGCCCAGCGCATTATGCGCGGCGACGTGCCGGACAATCTCAAGAATAAGCGGGTAATGGCGCTCGATTTAGGCTCGCTCATTGCCGGCACCAAGTTCCGCGGCGAGTTTGAGGAGCGCCTCAAGGCGGTGCTCAAGGAAATCGAGGCCTCGGCCGGCGAGATCGTGCTGTTCATCGACGAGCTGCACACCGTGGTCGGGGCCGGGGCGGCCGAAGGCGCGGTGGATGCGTCCAACCTGCTCAAGCCGGCCCTGGCGCGCGGCCAATTGCGCTGTGTGGGGGCCACGACGCTCGATGAGTACCGCAAGCACATTGAGAAAGACCCGGCCCTTGAGCGGCGCTTCGCGCCCATCGTGGTCAACGAGCCCTCGGTAGAGGAGACGATCGCCATCCTGCGCGGGTTGAAAGAGCGCTACGAGGTGCACCATGGCGTGCGCATCACCGACAGCGCCATCCTGGCGGCTGCGAAGCTCTCGGCCCGCTACATCGCCGATCGCTTCCTGCCGGATAAGGCCATCGACCTGATGGACGAGGCTGCCGCGCGCCTGCGCATGGAAATCGACAGCATGCCCTTGGAGATCGACGCCCTCCACCGGCGCGCCATCCAGCTCGAAGTGGAGCGCGAGGCGCTGAAGAAAGAAACCGACCCCGAGGCGAAAGCCCGCCTCAAGACGCTGGAAAACGAGCTAGAGCAGCTGAAAGCCGAGCGCGCCAAGCTGGAGAAGCACTGGCAGCAGGAAAAAACCTTGATCAAGGCGGTGCGCGAGGTGAAAGAACAACTCGAGCACACACGCCTGGAATCCGAGCGCGAGGAGCGCGCCGGCAACTTAGGCAAGGTCGCCGAGCTGCGCTACGGCCAGGTGCCCCAGCTGCAGCAACAGCTCGAAGCGCAGTCGACCAAACTCGCCCAGCTGCAGCAGCACACTAAGATGCTGAAGGAAGAAGTCTCCGAGGAGGACATCGCCGAGGTGGTCTCCAAGTGGACCGGCGTGCCGGTGACGCGCCTCCTGGAGACCGAGCGCGAGAAGCTCATCCACATGGAGCAGCGCCTCACGCAGCGCGTGATCGGCCAAGACCCGGCGGTGGCGGTCGTGGCCAATGCCATCCGGCGCGCCCGCGCTGATTTGGCCGATCCCAACCGGCCGCTGGGCTCGTTCTTTTTCCTGGGCCCCACCGGCGTGGGCAAGACCGAACTGGCCAAAGCGCTGGCCGAGTTCTTATTCGACGACGAGAACGCGCTCATCCGCCTCGATATGTCCGAGTACATGGAGCCGCACGCCGTCGCGCGCCTCATCGGAGCACCCCCAGGCTACGTGGGCCATGAGGAGGGCGGGCAGCTCACCGAGGCCGTGCGCCGCAAACCGTACTGCGTGATCTTGCTCGATGAAATCGAGAAGGCGCACCCGGATGTGCTCAACGTGCTGCTGCAGGTGCTGGACGATGGCCGGCTCACCGATGGGCAAGGCCGGGTGGTGAGCTTCAAGAACGCCGTCATCGTCATGACGTCCAACGTGGGCAGCCAGCTCATTCAAGAGCTGGCTGAGACGCACGCCGAGCACCTGCAAGGCGAGGTGACGAACGTGCTGCGCAAACAATTTCGGCCGGAATTTCTCAACCGCATCGATGACATCGTGATCTTCAACCGGCTCGCGGCCAAGGAGCTCGACCGCATCGTGGAGTTGCAAGTGGCGCGCGCCCAGCAGCGGCTGAAAGACCGGCACGTGACGCTTAAGCTCACCGAAAAAGCCAAGGCGTTTCTCGCGAAAGAAGGGTATGATCCGGTGTACGGGGCGCGGCCGCTGCGCCGGGCGGTGCAGAAGCACCTGATGGATCCGCTGGCGATGCGGCTGCTCGATGGGACGCTGAAGTCCGGACAGACGGTGATCGTGGATAAAGATGGCGCGCAAGGCCTGGTGTTTCAGGGCAAGTAGCGTGGCGGTAGTGCTGGCCGCTGCTTCGGTGGCGGCGGCGCAGGACCTGCGCATCGACGCGCAGGTCGATAAGACCACCGTAGAGGTGGGCCAGCCGGTGACGCTGACGATCTCGCTCAGCGGCGATCTCTCCGGAGTGCAATTGCCGCCCCCGCAATTTCCCGAGGGGCTCATCGTCGCGGCGCAGAGCCAATCGACGAGCATCGCCTTCCGGGCTGGGGTGCAAGAGCGCGCCACCGGGCTCGTGTTCGTGCTGGTGCCACAACGTGACGGCACGTTTACCCTGGGACCGTTTCCAGTGACGCACGGCAAACAGATGTTGGAGACCCCGGTCATCACGCTGACGGTGAGCAAGTCCGCCCTGCCGCCGAACCTCCGACGACAACTCGACGGGCCGCGTTTTACCCTCTAGAGGCGTCCTCGACGCCAAAAGCCCCAGGGCTGGGGCCTCTAGCAAAATTTTACACAATATTTAGTGTTTTTCTGCTTGACAGCCGTTTCCCGTGTGCTATCTTCAGGGAAGATTAGCCACAAGGGGTTGTGGATTGGCTGTAGAGGCGGTCAAGGGCTTGTGTTCGAGACGGAGGAACCACGCATGATCGAAGGGGTGAAGGCAGCGGTGAAAGAGGCAGAAACCACCCTACCACAGGCCCAGGCCAGAAAAGGCCTCAAAATCGCCAGGCGTTGGACTCGGCCGACCGTGCACCCCTACGACGAGATCACCTGGGAGCTGCGCAGTGCCACCATCGCCAACGAGAAAGGCGAGGTGGTCTTTGAGCAAAAAGACGTCGAGGTGCCCAATTTTTGGTCGCAGCTGGCCACCAACGTGGTGGTCTCCAAGTATTTCCGGGGCGGTTTAGGGACCCCGCAGCGCGAGCGCAGCGTCAAGCAGCTGATCAGCCGCGTGGCCGACACCATCACCGGCTGGGGCATCAAGGACAGCTACTTCGCTACCGATGAAGATGCGCAGATTTTCAACGCGGAGCTGACCTTTTTGCTCGTCAACCAATACGCGGCCTTCAACTCGCCCGTCTGGTTCAACGTCGGCATCGAGAAGCACCCGCAATGTTCGGCCTGCTTTATCCTCTCGGTCGATGACACGATGGAATCCATCCTCGAGTGGTACCGCAACGAGGGCATGATCTTCAAGTACGGTTCGGGTGCCGGCGTCAATGTCTCGCACATCCGCTCTTCGCGCGAGCGCCTGGCCGGCGGCGGCACGGCCTCCGGGC
>JAGVGS010000133.1 GCA_020057015.1 Candidatus Omnitrophota bacterium
AGGCGCAGCGGCTGTTGGCGCACCTCCACCCGCTGGCCCACGGCGAGATCCTCCCCGCCCCCCAGGGTGAGGGCGAGCACGTCGTGCTCGGTGAACCCCACGACCAAGGCGCGCGCGCTGGTTCCCAGCGTCAACACCTGGCCCATAATGCAGCCCGGCAGGCCTGCGAGCCTGATGACGCCGCGCCGGATTTCGGTGATGACGCCGCCTTCGCGAATCTCGACAGGGCTCATCGATTCAACCTCATGCGCAGACTGTTATCCACCGTCGTGGGTCCCATTTGGGCCATCACGCCGGCGACCATGGCCGGATCGGCCGTCACTTCCGCCGGCACGTGCGCTCCAAAGGCCGCTGCCACCCAGCGCACGAGCCGCTCTTGCTCTGAGGGCTCCAACGGCAAAGCAGTCGTCACCTGCACCCGCTGCACTTGGGGCCGAATCGCCTCTACCGACATCTTGGGCAGCGAAGCCAGCCACTCGGCCACGAGCGTGTGGTGCAGCGAGGACAGCTCGGTGCGCGAGAGCAGTAGGCGCAGCGCTTCGCAGGCCTGCTGGGCCGCCTGCCCGGCCAGCTCCTTGGCCAGCTCGGCCTTCAGCTGCGTCTTGCCTTGTTCAGCTTCGAGCAGCAGTGCTCGGGCGCGGTGTTTGGCTTCATCAATGGCCACCGTCCGCACGTTCAGGGCCTGCGCTTTCGCGTCCTGCAACAGCCGGTCAGACTCGGCCTCGGCGCGCTTGAGCTTCGCTTGGTATTCGCGCTCCATCTGTGCTAAGCGCTGCTCGAGCACGTCGGCTTTTTCCTGCAGCGCTTGCTCTTGCTGGGTCACGCGCTTCAGCGCCTGGGTCAAGTCGCGCGCAAACACGCCGCGCGTCCAGAGCACTACCACGCCGACGCCGAAGACCAGCAGCACCACGACGCTCAAGATGAGTGCCATCGTCAGGTGCTCACAATTGTCAGCCGGTTGCGGGCCATGCACGCCAGGCCCGGCCCCACGGCGTAGACGCGCTCATCGACCTGCACAGATCCTTGCTGCAAGGCGCACAAGAGCGGCGCGTGATGGTCGAAGACCGACAGCTCACCCGCAGCACCCGGCAGCACCACCTGGGCGGCTACGCCGCGGAAGATCAGCCGATTACCCTGTAATAGGGTCACGTGCATCGCTAAGACTCCGCCATGTTGGACCGTGAGGCCACAAAGGCGCTGAGATCCGCCGGCTGCACTAGCCAGCCGCCGATCTTGGTCGCCTTAATTTGGCGTTGGCGAATCAGCTGCCGCACGCGCTCTTCGGTCAGCCTCAGCGCGCGCGCCACTTCGCCCACCGTAAGCCACTGCCAGTGCGGCAGTGATGATGCGGTATCGATTCGTGTGGTCATGCGTTTTTTCGCATTCGGCAGCAACAAAAGAGCCCCTTCCTGAGGAAGAGGCTCGTCGCAGACTCGCGCCCCGCGCGAATCCACACCGGCAGTCCCGCTATCCTCCCGTCGACGATGGAAGGACCGGTAACTTTGCGCCCTATCCTTGCGGAATAGTTTGCCCTGAAACGGTGCGTAAAGTTGTTGAAGAACGCGTAACCTTTATGAAGTATGCCTGAGGCGCGTCAAGCGCGTCAAGCCGACGCACAGAAGAGCCTGCCTGCGCTGGGCGGGTCCTGTCTGCATTTGACGGGTGACTCGCGCGGGGCCCCTGACGCCGGCCGCAGCCAACGACGCCGATAGTGCGGCGGGGCGAGGCTCGGCGTGGGGTGCGCGCGGCAGGACCCGTCAAATGACGATACTACGGGGATGTGCTCTTACGTGCGGGAGGACTGGAGAGCCTTTTGCACGGCGTCGAGGATTTCGCCGGCGCCGCTTAGGCGCGTGAAGATGCGGCCATCGCGGCCGATGATATAGGTCACCGGGATGCCCTGCACCGCGTACTGCTCTGAAAGTGAGGCCTCGCGCGCCGCGTCGGCGATGACGGGATACGTGAGGCCCTGTTGGCTGACAAACGCGCGCAGCTTGGCCTCATCGGCATCGCTGCTAACGGCCAGCACGCGCACGCCCTTGCTCGCCCATTGGCTCTGCAGCTCTTTCAGCTCTGGAATCTCGCTGCGGCAATAGGGGCACCAGGTGGCCCAAAAGTGCAGCACCAGCACCTCCCCCTCGTAGTCACTTAAACGGTGGGGCTTGCCATTGATGTCCGATGCGGTAAAGGGCGGCGGCCGATAGCCAGGACCTAATCCGATGGCCTCATCGGCCGCGCGAGCGGCGCGCGCCTGCACCACCGCACTGCCCGCCAGTAGCGCCGCAAGCGCTCCGGCCGCCCACATGAACGCGGCTAGCCGCGTCGCGCGCGTCATGACGCAGGCACGGCCAAGTGGTGCGGGCGAAAGAGCCCGAGGCTGGCGGTATACCCGTGGATCAGATTGATGCCGCCGATAGGCCCGATTTCCCCGCTGCAGAAAAAGCCGCCAATGGGCACTTTGCCGCTGACCATCTGGATGGTCCGCACGTCCTGATGCGCCAGGCCGTAGAGCGACTTGCCTCGGCCCGCGCAATCAAACAGCAAGCAGCCGGCCAGCGGGGTTGCAGTGGGCGCCGAATGCGCGGCGGCTTGCAGCAGCCGGCGCAGTTCTTGTTTCGACGTCGCCGGATCGCGCAGCTGAAACTGCAGCGTGTGACCGGTCTCGGCCGGCTCGGCGATGGCAATGGCCCCTTGCTCTGGGTCGATGCCAACGATGTTGCGGATGAGAAAATCCCCGGCGCTAAAACGGGGCCGCATCTCATTGATGGCGACCCCCACGAAAATAGACCCGCGCTGGGCCAGCTCGCGGTCTGCGGGCGCCAGCTGCGAGAGCACCTCATGCAGCACGCCCAGCGCCTGCCGGCCGCCGAGCTCCGCGACGACGTTGTCTTCCGCCCGGGTGATCACATAGGGCCGCCCGATGGGGCGGCAGCCCTGCGAGATCACGGTCTCCATCACGATGTTGCCGGTCATCGCCACCCCCACGGCCCCTTCCTGGTACACCTCGGTGCCCATGAAGAGCAAGTGTTCGCCGGGGTTATTGCCGCCGCTGACCAGGCCGCCGATCACCGGCCGCTGCCGATACGTACCGCCCAGCTGCTCGAGCAGCCGGGTCGGATGGCAGGTGTACGGGTCGGCGAAGACGATAAACTGCGGCTGGCTATCCGGCGGAGCGCCGATCTTGTCGATCCAGAAGCCACCCGGCGAGGCTTGCTCGAGCTCATCGGAGCTGACAAAAAACGGGTAGAGCCTCACCTCGGGCAAGTGGGCTGCCACCACCGACAGCGCCGGCACCCACTCCAGCTCCCGGCCGCCGCCGATAATGCCGCTGCCGCTGCAGCCGATGAGCACCTGGGGCCCGAGCTGTTCGTGCACCGCAGCCAGCAGAGCCGGCCAGTCGGTGCGGTACACGGTGGAGGCAAACAGGAGGGCGAGGTGCGCGGGCGCGCCATCCAGCTGTGCACGGACTTGACGGCACGCGGCTTTCGCGGCTTCTTGGGCGCTGACGGCATCGCTGATGCCGGAGGTAAATCGCATCCCACTCATGGCTCAAGCTTAGAGGCTGGCGCAAAGCTTGTCAATGTACCGAAGCTGGTGGCGGATCCAGCACCCACGCGGCCGGTACGACGTACGCCTGCAGGGTGGCCGGCGCCCGGGCCATGAGCGCCGGCGGGGCCAGCAAGACGACCTCGGTGAGCTGGGCATAGGCGCCTTCAAGATCAGCCCAGTCCATCAGCACGGGGTGCTTACGCTGATGCTGCAGGGCCGCGTGCGTGGTCGCCGCAAACTGCGCGGCGGTGCCGATGGTCAGGCGCCGTCGATGCTCCAGAATCCACACCTCATGCGCGCGGTAGGCGCGCATCGGCAGCCGGACAAACACCGCGGTCTCGCGATGCGGGCGCGACCAGCCGGCGTTCCACGCCAGCTCTCCGGCGCGCTCAAGACCTGTCAGCGTCTCATCAAGCGTGCGCGCCACGATGACGCTCACCTGGTTGAACGTTTTCAGCAGCCCCCACTGCAAGCCATCCACCGCGCGGATGGGCAGCCGCCAGTTTACGAGGCCGCGGCTGCGGTGAGCCGGCGCCCCGAGCAGGCGGTTGCCATCCCCCACCACGCGCTGCGTCCAGTCGATGAGGTTATTCACGCGCACCACCGTACCGCTGCCCGGCCCAGCCGAAGCGTCGGTGATCGCGGAAAACGCCGCAGAGGCATCGCCCCACGTCAGCTCGCGCAACTGCAGCGCCGCCATGAGCTCGCCAGTGCGGCGGATGAGCCACCAGCGAGGTAAGCGGTAATAGCTGCGCTGGGCCGCATCGGCGCTGTGCTCGAAGAAGTGCCGGCCTGGCCCTGGCACCGGCGCATCCACCAGCCAGTCTAACGTGCGGATCACTTGGACTTGGGCCAACCCAAACACGGTAGACGGCACGACGTGCAGATCCCAGGGGCTGAGCTCGTCGTGCAACAGTCGCCGAGGCTGATCGGGGCACTCAGAGAAAAAGGATCGCTCGCCAGAGCTTGGCGTCTCTGCCCCACGGACAGGCGCCACTAATGCCAACCCCCCCAAGCAACCGCCCACCACCCAGCACGCGTTACGACGGGTCATCGTAGATGCCCCGCATGGCGCGGCCATCGACCGTCGAGGGATCGGCGGGTTTGCCGACCATGTCCAGGATCGTCGGCAGCACGTCAATGATCCGCTGCGGGTGCGGCCAGATGCCGCGACGGATGTTGGGCCCGTGGAGGGCCAGCGCCATGCGCATCGACCCGGCCAGCGGGTAGCCGTGGTCGGTCCCCTCGCCATCGTCCGATCGAAAGCTCCAACCTTCGGCCGCGGTCACCAGCACATCCGGATCGCGCAACGTCCTTAAGTCCTGCAACCCCTCGCGCCAAGCAAAAAACTTCGTCATCGCGACCACCGCATCCGGGTAGCGCGTGCGGCGCGTGGCTTCCAGCCATTCATCGGCTGTGCGCGGCTGCGCGAGCCATGCGCGGCCGCCGGTGGCTGCCAGAAAAGACGGCTCCTGAAGATACCCCAGGGGATCTGCCGCCGGCAATGGCAGGTCGTACTGCAGCGTCCCGTCCTCAGCCTGACGAATGCCTTGCATGGGCTCATAGCGGTACCGCTCGAGACCATCGCTGCCTGGCTCGCGATGCAACAGGGCTTGATCCGTTTCATCGCGGTAGACCAGCGTGCGCTGCTCATCGAGCTTCACGAGGATGAGGTCCACCGGCCGGGGATCGCCGGGCTGCCACTCCGGGGGTCGAAAACTCGTCAGCGAGGTCAGCAAGTTCACTTGCTGCCCCGGACGCACGTCATAGGCCATCAGTTCGTGCAAACGATTGCGCTGCCAGGGCCCCTTGAAATACGACTGGTACGGCAAGAAGAGCTTCGCTTGCCCCGCGCCCTGGTTGTCAAAGAACACAAACCGATCCTCCGCGATGCCGGCATGCCGCCACTCCTGGCCCACCACCCGGACGTTGCAGCCCAACTGCCCATGCGCCCAGTCGCGCGGCAGGTTGCAGCGACGGTTGACACGCGTCTCGCCGCCTAAGTGCCCGTGGTCCGACACGAGCACCAGATACGTCGACGCGCGCCAACGGACTTCCTCCAGCCGGGCCAGTATCTGGCCCAGGGACTCATCGGCCAGGGCTAAGTCGCGGCGGGCGGCCCCGAATTGCCCACGGCCGCTGTGGTGGCACGTCTTGTCGAGCATGGGCAGCCACACCGCCATGACGCGCAAGTCCGGGTTGCCGATGAGCGCGCGAATCGTGTAGCGGGCATTCACAGTGTCGAGGTGCTGGGGCAGCCGCGCAGGGAGCCCAAACGGGCTGAGCGTATTGATCGCCCAATGAAGCCAAAGCGTCGGAGGATTGAGCGGGGCGATCGGCAGCGTGGTGAAGCCAAAGCGCGCCCCCAACCGGCTGGCCAGCGTGGGAATGCCGCGCTTGATGAGAAAACTGTGCGTGTTTTCGGGCGCGTACTTATCCAGCAAATTGAAAACGCGGGTCGGGGGTTGGGGGATAAAGCCATCCGGCAGCCATTGGCTCAGCTGCCCCCGCGCCTTCAGGGTGGAGCGCTCAAACTGGTTTTGCGACTTGATGCCCGTCGCGTCGGGAAAGCGCCCGGTGAACAAGGCGCCGTTGGCGATCAACGTGTTCGAAGGAAAGACCGTGAAGGCCTCAGGCACCTGCAGGCCGCCGTCGAGAAACACGCGCTGGAAATTCGGCAAATAGCCGGCCGCGGCCATCTCGCGCACCACATCCATGCGCAACCCGTCCACATAGAGCAGCAGCACGCGCGCCTTGGGCACGGGCGCGCCGCTCGTGCCGGGCGTGACGAGCGGCCAATCCACCGCTGCGGCCGTCTCGGCGGTGTCGAGCACGGTGACCTCGAACTGGCCTTCGTTGCCCGGCAGGTAGTCATCATTGAGGCCCAGCCAGAGCCGGCCGCTGCGCGGGGCGAGGCCATCGAAGGCGCGGCCGATGACAAACGGCGCTCCATCTTCCCCGATGCGGCCGATCAGGCAGAACGCCGGAGCCGGTCCCTCGGCCATCGTGGGTAGCGCGAACAACCCCCGGGGCTTGTAGTACTTGGGCCAGACATACGTGCCTTCCGGGCCCAGCCAGCGCCGCCCGACTAGCCGCGCCTGGCCCGCCGCCCGCAGGTGGAGTGCCTGCCCTTGCGGCACCTGGATGCCGGAATCCACCCAGAGCCGCTGCGCCGGCACGATAATAGTGCGCTCCGCCGCACTCAGCGGCCCGTGCCACAGGGCCAGGGTGGCCGCGGCCCCGACGAGCTGGCGGGCGCAGAAGTGCTGACGCGTCATGGCAGGGTATTATACAATGAACCTCAATGATGCCCGGCAACGCGTTTCATCCCTTTCCCTACGACGCCTTTCAGCAGCGCGCGATCGAGGTCATCGACAGCGACACGTCCCTGTTCGTGGCCGCCCCTACCGGTTCCGGCAAGACGGTGCTGGCCGATTACGTGATCGAGACGAGCTTCGCGCGCCGGCGCAAAGTCATCTACACCGCGCCCATCAAGGCCATCAGCAACCAGAAATTCCGCGATTTCACCGCCCGGCATGGCGAGCAGGTGGGCATCCTGACCGGCGATGTCACCATCAACCCCCACGCGCCGCTACTCATCATGACCACCGAAATCTACCGCAACACGCTGCTGGAGGACCCCGAGCGCCTCGCGGCCTACGCCTGGATCATTTTCGATGAGATCCATTTTCTCGATGATGTGGAGCGCGGCACGGTGTGGGAAGAGGCGATCATGTTCACCCCGCCGCACATCAACCTGCTGGCCTTGAGCGCGACGATCCCCAACGTCGAGCAAATTGCCGAGTGGATCCGCCAGGTGCACCAGCGCCCCGTCGAGGTGATCGTGGAGACCCACCGCACGGTGCCGCTCTCGCTACGGTATCAGTGCCAGAACCGCCTCTTCAAGCAGCTGCCGGACCTTAAGATGCAGGGCTATCACAATCTCGATGACTGGCGCCACGTGCACCATCGCCGCTACGGCCACCGCTACCAATTGCACAACAACCGGCTCGATACGCTCGTGCAGGAGCTGCGCCACCAGGACCATTTGCCCGGCATCCTCTTTACCTTCGGCCGCCGGCGCACCGAAGAACTGGCCTGGGAGCTCTCCGGCATCCCGCTGTTGGAGCCTGAAGAGCAGCGGCGGCTGCGCGCCTTGTTTGACGACCTCTGCGACAAATTCCAGCTCACGCAGGACCGCACCGCCGAGGCGCTGGGCCGATTGATCGATCGGGGGGTCGGCTATCACCATGCCGGCATGCTGCCCACCATGAAAGAGGTCATCGAGCGCTGCTTTACCAGCCGGCTGATGAAGCTCATCGTCACCACGGAAACCTTTGCGCTGGGGGTCAACATGCCGGCGCGCAGCGTCATCCTGGATAGCCTGCAAAAGCGCAGCGACGACGGTTTTCAGACGCTGCGCCGGCGCGAGTTTCTGCAGATGGCTGGGCGGGCGGGCCGGCGCGGGATGGACAAAGAAGGCTTCGTCTACTTGCGGGTGAACCCCACGCACATCAGTTTCACCGAGCTGACGCGCCTGCTCAACGCCAAACCTGAACCGGTGCACAGCCGCTTCAACTCCACCTATGCCACCCTGCTCAACCTCTACCGGCGGCATGGTCGCGCGCTGCTGGATCTCTTCCCGCGCACCCTCTACTACCACCAGACCACCGGAGCCCGGCGGCAAATGGGGCTGCAGCTCATGGAGCGCAAGCTGGACCTCTTGGGCAGCCTCGGGTACCTGACGCCGAAAGGCCTGACGCGCAAGGGCGACTTCGGCGCGTGGGTGTACGGGTATGAGTTGTTACTCACCGAGCTGCATGAGCATGGCCACCTCAGCCAGCTGGACCCCGTGCGGCTGGCCGTGCTCATGACGGCGATCGTGTATGAGCCCAAGCCGCGCATGCTGGCACCTAAGCTCCAGCACCGCAGCAAGGAGATGAGCGAGCTGTGCAAGGAGCCGCTGCTGCGCATCCATAAGGAAGAGCGGCGCTGCCAGATCACGCCGCTGACCAAGGCCCCGGCGTTTCATTTGACCCAGGCGCTGGAGGCCTGGATGACGCAAGCGCCCTTTGAGAAGGTCTCCGCGCTGTGCGAGGTCGATGAGGGGGAAATCGTGCGCTACTTTCGCATGGCCGTGCAGCTACTGCGCCAATTGGCCGAGAGCCCGGTGAGCGAAACGACCCTGCGCGACAACGCCCGGGCCACGCTGCACCGCATCAACCGCGGCGTCGTGGATGCCGAAGCTCAGTTGCGCCTCGGATGAGCCGCGCGGCCGGACAGTTTTGCTCCGCGTCACCCGGCCAAACGGCGGCGGGCTGGCTCATCGCCCTCGGTTTACTGGCCGGGTGCGCGACGCCGCAGTACAGCGTGCGCCAAACGCCGGTGCCCGAAGAGTCGGCCGGGGCTTTGGAAATCGAGCGCGGCATCAGCGCGGTGCAAGCGGAGGAGTTTGACCAGCAGGGGGCCCGGCTCATCAACGCGCAGGAGCGTGTGGGCGGCTTTGAGGTGCCAGCGCTCATCAACCGGCTCAGCCGAGTCTCGGAGCGGCCCCACCTCTCGTATCGCGCCTACCTCTATCAAGACCAGGAGCCCAACGCGGCCGCCCTAGCCGATGGGCGAGTGTATCTCTCCACCGGGATGATCGCCTACCTCCAGGGACGCGGCAGCCGCGGCGATGAGCTGGCCTTCATCCTGGGCCATGAGTTGGCGCACACCGTGGCCCAGCATCTGGTCAAGCGCTACCGCGCGCTGCAGCAGCAGCAACTGATCATGGCACTGGTCGCGGCCGGCGCTTCAGCGGTCACACGCAATGCCGGGGCAGGCGTGCAGCGAGCGGGAGAGTTGACCGTCAATGCGGCCTCCATCCTGCAGGACGTACAGAACAGCGGCTACAGCCAGGAGCAGGAGTTAGAAGCAGACCAGCTCGGCATTCGGTACGTGCAGCGAGCGGGCTATGACCCGAAGGCGGCGTTGGTCTTGCTGGATGATTTCGCGCGCTTTGACAGCCCCTCGCCCATCCTGCGCACGCACCCGTATATCACGCTGCGCCGCGCGTACCTGCAGCAGTACCTGGAGG
>JAGVGS010000128.1 GCA_020057015.1 Candidatus Omnitrophota bacterium
CGTCGTCTGCTTGGCTTTCCATCCTCTGATCCGCTCCCGCAGGGAGTTGGCAGGATGGTCTTCCAGTTCTTGGAGAGAGAGTTCCTGGGCGATGGCATGCTCCACGCCCCAGAAGAGCTCCGCTTGCCAGCGCAGGGCGGCGAGATGGGTGGCATCCTGGTCCGGTTCGATATCGGCAGCCGGGGCGATGGGGTCATACACGGCATGGTAGAGCTCATGGAAGAGCGCTTCGGCGGTGATCAGCTCGCGGGCCAGGGCCACCCGTGTGGCCGTGCCGAAGCCGGCGTAGTAGCGGGTATTACTCTCATAGCGCGCGGCGATGCCCAGACCGTCGGAGGCGGCCAACTCCGCCAGCTTAGTGAAGAGAGCCATCTGCAATTCCGGCGGGGCGCGGCTCAGCTGAGCTGCCATCTTCGCTGCGGCCAGCCGAAACGCCTCAGCCTCGGCCGTCCAGGGCTCGAAAGGCTCCTGCCCCACCTCGGCCTGGGTGAAGCCCCAGCCGATGAGGGGGGTGCCATTTGCGCTGTCCCCCCGACCACGGCCGGCCGCAAGCCAGCCGGTGCCTACCTCATCCATCACTTCCCCATCGGGGCCTGCCGAGGCATCAATGAATCCGCGAATAGGCCGCTTCATTGCCAAATCTTTCAAGAGCCACTGCGCCACGGGATGAGCCTGCTGACCGGGAGTCATCGGTTTGGCCAACAAATAAATGGTCAAAGGCAAACCAAGCCAGGTAAACGCCACGGCAAGCGTCAAAGGATCCAAGACCGTGTCGGTTGACCATGTCAGGGCGTACCAAGCTAGTCCCAGGACCGGGACGTACCACACCGCGCGCAGCGCCTGAAGGAATGTCACTTGCCGCGTTTCGTCCTCTACCTCGGCCTGCACGCGCCAGGACTCCTGGCCCGTCATCACCCGCCAGGCAGCGGCGCCCACTTGCCTGTTGCTGACCAAGATGCCCGGCATGTATTGCAGCGGGCCGGTCGAGATATCCACGAGGGCAATGGCCGCGCGACGCCGTGCCGACTCCCAGTGCCGGCCTGCCGCCGCATAATCACGTCGGCCCAAGGCCTGTAGCACGTTGATCAACTCGAGCATCACGCCATAGACCTTGGGGAGAATAATCAGCGTGACCGCGATGATATAGAACCCCCACCGCTGGTAGCCCAGGGCTGCGGGTACGATGAAGTTGTCGGGCCCTGTGAAAAAGGTCCGCAGGATGAGCCACATTAGGAACAGCGGAGCCGCCAGCAGACTGCGCGCAAACAGCATCGAAATGTATGTGGCGGTCATTGGCACCCTGATGTGCGTGCGGGGCAATGCAATCGGCGGGACGGCCTGGCCCGTCGCCCACCCATACCACGCCCGGGTGCGGGTAAAGACCCATCGCACGGGGCCGATGTTGTAGATGAAGTTCTTCAAATCGCCGACCATCCATCGGCCGCCCTGAGCGAGGTTGCTGAGATAGTTGCGGGGGATGTCCTCGAAGAAGTAGACGCTGGACAGATACTTGCCGGCTAGGTATTTGCCCTCTTCCGTATCGTGGCTCATGATCCCGATGGGCAGCGCCTCGATCGGCTGCTCGGGAGTGCCCACAATTTTTTCGAGATACACCTCGTTGTTGATCAACCCTTTGCCGTAAAAACCGAATCGCCGAAACATGCGGGACATGGCTTCCGGCTGGTTGCCCATCCAGCCATGCGAGAGCATCTCGCGGTACGTATGCCAAGTGCTGACCGTGCGCGACAGCACGGCAGGCTGAATGACACCGCTGTCGGGATTCGCAGCTGCCACCTCGACCAAGCCGCGTACCGCCCCCGGGGGGGCCCGGGTGTCTTGATCGCAAATGATGCTAAAGCGATAGCTCGCGTCGTCGGCGGTGCCATGGCTCAAGCCCGCCGCGCGCATTTCCTCAATGTCTTCGGCTCCCTGTTGCGCCAGCATCTGCCGCAGCTGTTCGAACTGTGCTTCCGGCAGCTGCTCGTCGTTTTCCAAATTAGCCTGGAAGCCAAAAGTGGGCTCGCCTGCCCGACGCGCCTGTGCGCCATAGCGCTCAGCATCGGTGTAGGTGAAGGCGCCCAGCATCCCGCGAGAGGCCAGCAGCATCAAGTCCTGGTATTGGCCGGCTTTGCGCAGCACTCTGGAGGTGCGGTGCAGATATTTGAATTGCTGTTGGTAGCGCCGAATCATGCGCTGGACGGCGGCGGCTTGCTCCGAAGCCGACAGGCCGGCTTGGTCCCACTCCTCGAAGAGTTGCAGCCAAACCGCGTGGCGAGGATGCGTTGTCAGCCTCGCGGTGATGCCGGCTTTTCTTGCATGCCTGACCGCCTGAGCGTCGGCTTCGAGCAGCTGGCCAATGCGCGCGCGGGCCAAGTCGCGCAACTCCAGTTCCCGTTGCACGATGCTGGCACGGCTGGAGGCGCTTACCAGCACCGCTGTGACATGGCCGCGCGGATCCAGGTTGTCCAGATAGGATTCCAGCATGCTTTGAAAGGCCCCCTCGGCGCCTTCTTTGCGTGAGGCCAACAGCATGTATGCGAGCGTTGCGCGGGCGCTCTGGGGAATGCCGGTACTCATGTCTTGCCGCGGTAATTGCGGGGCCCCGAACAACAAGCGCATGACAAAGAATGAAAAAGCTAGCACGACGGTATCGGCAACCTCCCACAGCAAGTACGGAGTGCTGAGCACCAACACCGCCGCCACCGGCCACCAGGACTGCGACCAGTCAATGGTCAGGACAAACAGCCCGGTCAGCCCTGCAACGAACCCGCCCACGGCCGCGAAATAGGCATACGCACTCAGGGGCAGGTACCGGCGGGAAGGCAGGGCGCCTGCCTGCCCAGGAAAGCGCCGGCCCTGCCCCCACCGGCCGGTCAGGCCGTCGTAAACGCCCAGCCACACCGCACCAAGTACCACGGGATCGTTGGCTCTGAAGATCGCCTGCTTCGTGGCCCATTTCACCATGCCTATCAGGTACCGCACTTGGCGGGGATGCCACCATTCGCCGTACTTGATTAGCGTTAGGAGGCGGTTGCGAACCAAATAATACAGGCGGGGCGCGGCCGTCGCACCGCCGACAAAGCTTTGATTGACCGCATGCAGGACCTTATCCGGCACCGGCACAAAAAGCGCCTGACGGCCCTGGCGCTGTGCCCGGTAGAACCACTCGGCGTCTTCTTCGTAGATAAAATACCGCTCGTCAAAAAGACCCACTTGATCCTCTCGAAACGCCTCGGCCTTGAATAAAGCCGCTGCGGTGGCCATGTAATCGACCGGCATTTCCTCGTTGAACCGGTCTGCGCCGTCGGCATCGACCAGGGTCCTGTTGGGGAATTGCCAGCCCACGGACCAGAGCCGCTCGGGCTGGTCGGCGTAGAAGATCTTCGGCGTGAAGGCCACGATTTCGGGACTGGAGCGCTCGGCGCGGGCGACGAGCTGCTCTACGACACCGGGTTCTACAATCGTGTCGTTGTCAAAGGTGACGATATAATCGGCCCCGTGCGCCAACGCGTAGCGGATGGCCTGGTTGCGCCCGGCAGCGGCACCCACGTTGGTGGCGTTGTTGATCTGGTGCGCGCGCGGAAAGGCTTGCAGGGCTTGCGCGATAGCCGCCGCCGAACCGTCTGTGGAGCCGTTGTCGACCACGATCAGCTCATAGGTGAAAGTGTCGTGCCGGAGACCTTCGAGCGACTCCAAGAGCTTGGCCATGTGCGCTTTGCCGTTGAAATTCAACACCACGATGGCCACGTACGGCTGTCTGAGCCCATCAAGGGCGGCAGGGCCATCGACGGGCGGAGCCACCGGAACTGCAATGCCCATGGCGCCGGAGCCTGCGCCGGGCATCGAGCTGGGCGTGACCGCATAATTCTGCGGATCGGACAACCACGCCGTGTGGAAGCGTGCCAATTCCTCA
>JAGVGS010000029.1 GCA_020057015.1 Candidatus Omnitrophota bacterium
CGGCCGGCCCACTGTGCCCGCATGGCCGAGGCCACATCATCCAGGTCCCCGATGACGTTGCGCATGTGCCGGAGGAAGGCCTTGAGCTGCCCCTGTTTGAGACTACTGACCAGCTGCCCGGCGGATTTCACCCCCGAGGGCGTCACCGGTTCCATTTCGACCGTCGTGACGTTCAGCAAGCGCTCCTGCCGCAGGGTCTCCTCGGCGAGCCGCAAGACGCCCCAGATCCCGACCGGATAGCGCTGTTGCTGCCGCGGGAACGTCGTGTAAAACCCCAACCGCAGGGCCGGGTCCGAGGGGAGCAAGAAGGCGGTTTTCATCTCCACGTGCTCCATGAAAAACCGCCCCACGAGATCATGCTGATTGCCCAGGCCCGCACGCTGGACCTGGTTGGAGAGCAGCAGCAAGCGGGCGTTGTCGATCCCGCCGCCGGCCAGCACGACCACCCGGGGCGCCACCCACACCGTGCGCCCGGTGAGGGTCTGCGCCCGCACGCGGGTCACTTGCTGGGCGTTCGGGGTGACGTCGATCGCGGTAACGCTGGCATGCAGGTACGTCGTCACGTTCGTGGCCGCGGCGAGGTCCGCGCGGTAGGTTTCGCCAAAGCGCGTGGGCGGCTCTTCCCGCCGGAGCGTATCCGAGAAGACTCCGTCGTCGGTCAGCGGCAATAGCGGCTGCTCAGCCGTTGCCCACGCCGCGGCATCATAGGCAAAGGGACCGACCCGGCAGACGTCCAGGGCGCGCTCGTAGTGGGGCATCAGCGCAGCCCTCGTGAAGGGCCACCCGCTGTGCGGCACCCAGTCCCGCGCCTCGAAATCAAGCGCATCCAACGGCCGGCACCAGCCTTCCCACAGGCTGGTGGTGCCGCCTACGCATCGCGCCCGGGAGTCCACGAGTGGATAATAGGGCAAACCGACGTTCTGGCCGTCGCAGAGCGATTGGGTGTCCTCTTCGAACTCCAGCCCGCCGCTCTCCAAGAGCGCGACCCGGAAGCCTTGGCCCAGGCACTCGCGCGCGAGGGTGATGCCGGCCGCGCCGGCGCCGATGATGCACACCTCGGTCTCGACAACGGTATTGGGGGCTACCGTGCGGCTGTCAATGAACATCCACGGCTCCTCTGGTAGACAGTGTGCTGCGCGTTTGCCGAGCCGCCAGCAGGACGCCCAGCAGCAGCACGCCCCCTAAGAAAAAGTGGGAAACGAGGAGGCTGCCTATGGCCTCACGGCACCACCACGCCCCCGCAGGCACGCGGCGCACCGGCAGGGACACCATCACCACGCTCGCCCAGAACAGCGCGGCCCAGCCTCTGCCTGGCGGCATCGGCACGCGGCCGCCGATGAGCAGGGCCATGGGGATGAGCAGCAGTAGATAGTAATGGCTCCAGGAAATCGGGCTGATGAGCAGGGCCAGCACTAGCAGGCTGGTGGTCTCGAGCCACATCTCCGTCGTCGTGGCCGGCGGGCCTGCGCGCTGCAGGAGGAGAAACGTCCCCAAGAGCAGCACGCCCAGCAGCAAGGCTTTGGCCAGGAAGAACACCGGGCCCACCGCGGTGACCGGAAACCAGCTGCCCAGATAGTCTGTTGAAATCAACAGGCGGACCAGAAAGCCATCCACCGACTGGACGTTGAACGCGCCGAGCGGATACTGGGCATAGGGCGCGATACAACAGCGCCACCACGTGTGGTGCAGGGCCATCCCAAAGAGCCCCACCGATAATCCCACGGTCGCCATGATGGTCAGCGCCCATCCCTGCACCAGCGGCCAGCGTGGCCGCCACACAAACAGCCCGATCAGTAAGGCCAGCGGTGGCTTGATGAGCGCGCTCAGCGCCAGCAAGGCACCGGATCTCCCCTGGCGCCCTTGCTCCAGACAAGCCAATGCGCCAATCAGCGCCAGCAACACGAAATGCGTGGTATTGCCTTCGCGAAGGCTATTGTACAGCGGACCGTTGAGCAGCACGAGGGCGGCGATGGCAGCTTTGCGCCAGCCGGTAGCACGGCTCAGAGCCAACAGTCCGGCGATGGAAGCGAGAATGCTCAAGGCTCCCAGACCGGTATAGAGCCCGCCGGCCACGCGACGGCTGAACACCGCCAGCGGGCTGAACATGACCGCAACGAGGGGCAGGTTCACGAACATCGGCTCGCCGTCCCGATACATGCTCGCCGCATCGTGCCAGATCAGGTGGCCGGCCGGATAGTAGGCTTTCTTGAAATCGCTCAACAGCTGGTTCGGTTGCGACACCGACCACATGAACACCACGATCGTGGCCGCCCACAAGATAGCCGCCGGCCGCAGAGCCTGGCGCCACCGTGGGGAGCGATGAATGAGGGCTGCCAGTCCCACCGCAGCGGCCGCCAAGAGGCTGTAGAATCCGTAGACCACCATCAGCCCTTCCCTGCCTGCGCTGGCTGTGCGCGTAGCTGGTGCAGCAGCACGAACACCAGCAAGGCCCCGAAGAAGAGATACGACTGCAGGATATTCAACCCATACGGTGCGGCTGCTGTCCATTTGGCCACCGTCCAATACTGGCTACAGAGCACGTAGCTTGCCACCAGGCCTGGCAGGGTCCAGCGGCCAAACACCCGTCGCTGAAGCGCCAGCGGCGTCAGGAGCGCGAAAATAGGCACGAGGAGGCCATAGTGATGCTCCCAGGCCACGGGCGAGGCCATGGTGGACGCCAGCAGCATGAGGGCGAAATCCGCAGTGTCTGCGCCCGCGTCGCGCTGCCGGCGGCCCCGCAGGGTCCATAGCAAGAAGAGTGCGGAACTCAGCAACGTCCCGGCGTAGACCCAGGGATGGAAGGGCGCAAAATGGTTATAATCCCATTCGAGGTTGTTGCCGTTGTGGAAGAGCCGGTTGAGCAGCCCATTGACCGATTGGTTGGGAAAGTAGCTTTCGCCGTGTTGGGAGATAAACGTCAGGACCCGGAGATAGTCGACGTGGTTCTGCCAGCCGTAATACACGATGGACACGGTCAACCCGATGGCCAGCACGCTGAAGGCCGCCCAGAGAAACCCCCACCGCCGCCGCAGCAGCGCCCAGAGCAACAGCACGCTCTGCTGGGGCTTGATCAGGCATGCCGCACCTGCCAGCGCGCCGGCGAGGCGCGTGCGGCCGGTCAGCCAGGCCCACACCTGCACAGCGACCAGGGCGTTCAGCCAGGCTTGAATCTGGCCCAGGTTGTACGCTCGCAGGGCTGGGTAGAACGTCAGTGCCAGCAGGCTGAGGACCGCGCAGCGAGCCAGCCGTTCGCCTGGCGCTTCTTTCCGTGCGGGTTGGGCGCGGGATAAGCTCTGCTCAAAGAGGAGGGGGGTGAAGAAGGCCAGGAGGATCATCGCGAGCCACGAGAGCCCATCCAGGACCGGCCTCAGCTGATCCGGTCCGACCAGCCGCCTGAGCCCCTTGATGACGAGCAGGGAGGTGAGCGGGTATTGAAACTTGGTCTGCCGGTTGAAGAACAGCTCGGTGTAGAGCGGCTGCTTCATGCGCAGGTATTCAAGAGCCACACGCATGGGCTTCCAGGAATCGCCCCCACCCGCCATCTGCTGGCCCTGTAAAAAATTCAGAGTGCCGTGCAGTGACGTCCGGCGCACGGAAAAGTTCGGACTCCCGCTGGCCAGCAGCAGCACATTGACGGCCACTAGATTGACGCTGGCAAAGATCCAGAGCCCGCGGGTGAGCGCGCTGAAGCCGCGCCAGCCGCGCGCCAGCAGATACCCGAGGAGCCCCAACAGCCCTGCCGCGGTCACGGTGAAGACCAGGTCGTCTGCCTTCTGCCAATACCTAGCCAGGGGCCACGTGGCCTGATCTTGAATGAGGCGATTCAGCCACCCCCCGGCGCGCCCCTCATACATCGCCTGAATGAGCGCGTGGCCGCAGAGCAGGTACAGGGCCCAGCCGCTGATGAGGACGGTGAGGCCCACAGCCACTAGGCGCTCCCACAACAACGACACTGGCGCGTTACTCTTGCTCATCAAGCTGCTCGAAACCGCTGGGCATAGCCGTGGATGGGTTTCTCGAGGAGATGCCAGGACAGTGACGCGATGGCGATAGTCACCACGCTGTAGAGGAAAAACGCGCGCATCCCACCGGGCCAGATCCCCAGCCCGAAGCGCTCCACCAAGGGGGTGACAAGCGGGCGCGCCAGAAACTGGTAGACGAACAACCCGTAACTGATGCGGCCCACATACGCCACCGGCCGCCACCCCAAGACCCAGCCCACCGGGCCCTTGAATCCTTCCATCGCGCCATAAATCAGCCAGCAGGCCACCAGCCCGATGGCGGGCGTAAAGGCCACCACCGTGAAGGTCGGCCTCGTGTCATCCACCGCCGTGGCTACCCACGCCACGACCGCCCCTAGCCCTGCCAGCGCAGCAAGCCCGGGCCCCAACCGCGGACGGAGTGCCGGCGTCGTATAGGCCAGACATAGGAGCACCCCGAGCCCCAGCGCATCCACGCAGGAAGGCGTGAAGAAGTAGACCGCGGTATCGCTTAAACCCACCTGGATGCCGACAAATCGGTACAGTGGTCCGGTCAGCACCATGCCGCAGGCGACCCAGGTGAGCCACCGCCGCGGCACCAGCACCATGAGCAGGGCCCAGGCAATGTAGAACTGCTCTTGCACCGACATCGACCAGAGATGGCTGAGATAGCCCAGCGATTCCAACCCGCCGGCGGCGATCACATACAAATTGGCCGTGTACGTCGCCAGCCATCCGAAGGCCTCCCGGGCGTGAGGAAAATTGGCCGCGAGTGCTACGCCTAACGCCAGATAGTAGACCGGAAAGATGCGCAGCGCCCGCCGGATGTAAAACTGCCCCAACACTGCCCAGCGGCTGCGGCCTGCCGCCTCGGCGGCCGCGTGGTCCTTCAGGAGGATCATGGTCGTGAGAAATCCGCTCATGGCGAGAAAGACCTCGAGCCCCATCCAGCCCACGACGTCCCATTCCTTCATCTGCTTCCAGGCGAAGTGGTCCAGGAAGACCCCGGCCATCGCAAACGCGCGCAGCCCATCGAGCTGGGTGGACCGCAGCGTGGCCTTCTTAGGCATTGGGGACCAGGCGGCGCTTCAGGCGCTCATACCAGTACACGCCCAGCACCCGCTTGAGCAGCTTAATGAGACGCTGCTGGCTGGCCGCCCACCAAAACGCCGGCTGCCAGCCCTCGACCATCGACACGACGCGCTCGAGAGAAAATGGCCGGCGCACGACGACGCGGCGCAGCGCGTAGGGGTTGGTGTCACGGCCGTTGGTGCCGATGTCCGACACCCACATCGCCTGATACCCTGCCGCTTGCACCGCCCGCGCGACCTGCCCGTTCCAAAACCCGCCCGGCGCGGCAAACGCCTCCACCGGCACGCCCACTTGGGCCTCCAGCAGCTGTTTGGAGCCTGCCAGCTCTTCGTGCAGCGCTTCGCGCGAGAGCTTCGTCAGCAGCGTGTGGGTCTTGCCGTGCGAACCGATCTCCATGCCTAAAAACACCAGCTGGCGGATCTGATCCCACGTCAGATATCCGGGTTGGCCCACGAAGTCGGTCGTGATGAAAAACGTGCCGGTGAACCGGTGGCGCTTCAGCAGCGAAGCGGCAATGTCCAAGTGGCTGGTGTAGCCGTCATCGAACGTGAAGACCACGGTGCGCTCCGGCAGGCTGCCCTCGCCCTGCTGCCAGGCGCGGAAGGCCTTGGAGTGGACGGTCTTGTAGCCGCCCTTGCGCAGCTGCGAGAGCAGTGTTTCCATCTCTTCGGCGGTGAGGTTGTAGAACTCATCGCCCGGCGAGGCGGTTTGCGCACTGGCGATCAGATCATGAAACGTCAGAGCGACGATGCGCATCGCTATCTCGCCAAGTGCCTGACACTTCCCTCGCTTTGGGAAGTGTCAGGCACTTGCTCGATCAGCTCGGCGATCGCTTGCCGCTGCGCTTGCAGGAGTGCTGGGTCTTTGCTGAAGCTGCGCAGCGATTCGACCAGCGCATCATCGACAGCCAGCAGCTGCTGGGCGCGGGCCACGAGGGCTGGGTCCACCGGGCCTTGCTGCTGGGCCGCTTCGAGGCGCTCGCGCAGCACGTGCAGGTACTCGTAGTCCTCCATGCCATCGCGCAGCACTTCCATGCGGATGGAGGGAATCGGGCCCTGCGGGCCGGGGTAATACAGCGCCCCGTTGCCGTTTTGATCCTCGGTGTAATTCGCCGGGTTCTCCCACGGGTCGCCGTTCCAGAAGTTCACGCACCAATACAACAACCCCTTGGCATCCACCTTCCAGGCCAGCCACGGCAGCACGCGGTACATCATCGAGGGGTAGTCGATCACGAGCGACGGGAACGGGTGCGAGGGCGAGGAGATATACAGCCACATCTCCTTGCCCTGAGCTGCGAAGGCCTTGGCGTGCTCAGCGTTGTAGCTCGCGATCTGGATGCACAGGATATCGGCGTCCTTCAGCCAAGCCTCATGGGACGAGGGCTGCGGGGCCTGGTGCATCACGAGCAGATTCTTGAGCTCCGGATCAGCCCAATGCAGCAGCTCGAGCACTTGGGCGACGTGCGCATCGCCCGGCGGCGGCTCATCATAGGCATAGACATAGGCCTGCTTGAGCAAGTCTTGGCTGCGGAGGGCTTGGGCGGCCAGGCGATGCCAGGCCACCTGGCGCTCAAGCTCTGCGGTGTCTTTGGCCCAATTGTTGCCGTTGCTGCCGCCGCGCGTGCCGATGCCGAAAGCCGAGAGGCCGGCGCGCAGGTAATAGTCGATGCGCTGCGCGAATTCCCTGCTCATCGGGTCGGCCTGCATGACCGGGGCGATGCGGTGCTTGAGCATGTCCTGGAAATAGAGGTCTTCCAGCTCGCCGAAGCGCCCTTCCCACTTGGCTCCGCCCGGCACGAACTCGCGGTACGCCTTCTCGAGGCGCCCGCGGTAGAAATCAAAGGCGGTCTTCAGGTGCGACGTAGGCGGCAGCACGAAATCCCACACCGTGATCTCCAGCGGCAGGCGCTCGGTGCGCCCGAGTCCATCGGCCACGGTGATGGTGGCCGAGTATCGGCCGGCCGGCAGCGACGGAGGGGCGCCGATGGTAATCCACACCGGTTGTGCTTCCCCGGCCGGCACCTCCACGTCCTCCTGCACCAGGGGCAGCGGATCCGGCCAGGCGCCCACATAGGCGACCGGATAGTAGGGCTCGCGCGTGGTGACGTAGTCGACCCGGCGGATCTCGACGACATCCGGAGGAAACTGCACGCTGCCCTCGGCGTTGGCGATAGGCCCGATGCCGATGCGCACCCGGGCTGTCTCGGCGCCGCCGATGAACACGAGCTGGACGCTTTCGTACTCGCCGCCGGCCATCGTCATCGTCACCGGGGCTTTCAGCGAGCCGCGAAAGAGCGCTGGGTCGCGCTGGATCTTCTCGAGCGACGAGGCCCAGCCGATCTGCCACTGCGCCGCCGGCTTCACGACCGGCGCTTGTTCGGCTTGTTCGCGCGATGCCGCAGCCGCGGACTTAGACGGCGGCTTCAGGTACAACCCATCCACGTAGAAGGTCGCGGCCTTGCGCGGGTTCCAGCGGAACAAGTTCACTTGGGTGACGTGGGCGAGGTCGAGCAGCTCCTTCAAATCCTCGAACCGCACGCTGATGTGTTGGGCTGACTTTGGGCTGAGCATGATGTCTTCCTTATAATGCCGCCCGGCTTTATCCTTCAGCTGCAGGATGATGCGCTCTTGCGCCGGCTGAGGGTTGTACAGGTCCAGATGCAGCGAGTCGTAGCGGCGCCAATCGCGGCGGCTGCGCTCATCCACGTAGTCCTCCATCGCAAACGAAGGGGCTTCGATGGGGTTGAAGGTGACTTTGGCAGAGGTCTTGCCGTGCGTGACATGCTCTTCAGAGAGGCTGGCCACGACGCCTCGGGTTTTCCAGCGCTTCGCCAGCTCTTGCTCGGACTCGAAGTCGCTCAGCCACTGCTCCCCGTGCGCCGGGGCCGCGGCCGCCGGGGTCGCGCGGGAGGCTTTGGCTGCTTTTGGCTCTTTCGGCGCGTGCTCCCGGTTCGCCCACCAGTGGCCGACATAGATGCCAACCGCGATGAGGAACAGCATGCGGGCATAACGGATCATGGGCTACTCCTTGTTCTGCAACAGGCTCGTGTAGAGTGCCGCGGTGCCCTGCACCATGCGGCTGATCGTAAACTCAGCTTCGATGCGCGCGCGCCCGGCGCGGCCCATCGCGCGCGCACGCGTTGGGTCCTGCAACAGAGCCTGGAGCGCGGCGGCCAAGGCCTCAGGGTCAGCGCTGGGCACGAGCAAGCCGGTGAGGCCTTCGACCACCAATTCCGGATTGCCGCCCACTCGCGTGGCCACTACGGGCTTGGCCATCGCCATCGCTTCCAGAATCGCATTTGCGCAGCCTTCATACAGCGAGGAGAGCACGACGATATCCATCGCCTGCAGGCACGCGGCCCGATCGCGCCGGTAGCCGGTGAAGACGAACCGATCGCTGACGTGGGCGGCGCGCACCATTTCTTGCAGCGCCGGGGCTAGCGGGCCATGGCCGACGATGAGAAAGCGCGCCGTCGGGAGCGTACCCGCCACCATCAGGGCCGCGCGCACAAAGGTGGCGGGGTCTTTCTCCGGCATGAGGCGGCTGACCAGGCCCACGACCGGGGCAGCCCCCCACCCCAGGCTTTCCCGCACCGCCCCGTTGACCGCAGCGGGCGAGAACATCGCCCCATCGATGCCGTTGTAGATCGTATGGATTTTCCGGCCCCGGATGTGCTCGCGCCGCCGCAGCACCGGCCGGATGGCCTCGGCATTGATGGTGATCGCATCGGTGAGGTGCTGTAAGCCGGCATCCACGGCCACATAGTGCCACGGCTTCGAGGGCTCAACGCTGCGCACCGCAGTGATGAGGACCGGCACCCCGCTCGTGCGCGCGGCCAGCCGGCCATAGAGATCCGCGGTGAACAGCCAGGTATGCACGATGTCCGGACGCAGCGAGCGCAGCGCTTGGCGCAGCGCCCAAAAACAGGACCAGGACCACCTGCCCTGCTGCGCGATGCGCGTCACCGGAATGCCCGCAGCCTGGAACTCAGGCAACAGCGTGCCTTGCGTCGCCGAGAGGCTGATGACGTGGCACGCCCAGCGCTCGCGCGGCAGATGGCGCGCGAGCTCCAGCAATTGGGACTGCGCCCCGCCGGGGTCCAGGTGGTCGATGACATGCACGACGCGGGTGCGCGGGTGCAGGAGCGCTTCATACAGCGCCTCATGGCGGCGCGCCATGCTCGCCGCACTCCAGCGCTCGCGCACCAGCCCCTGGGCAGCCGCTCCCACGCGCTGGGCCAGGGAGGGATCATCGATGACCGCCAGTAGCCGCGGCAGCATGGCCTCGGGATGGCCCGCAGGCACGAGCCAGCCGGTACGCTCATCCATCAGGACTTCCGGAATGCCGCCTACCGCGGTCGAGACGACCGGCACCCCGCTGGCCATCGCCTCAATCAACACCATCGGCAGCCCCTCGCGCTCCGAGGTAAACACCACCGCCCGCGCCCCGCGTATCAGAGCCGGCACGTCCTCGCGCAATCCCGCCAGCACGACGTGGCCGCTGAGCCCTTTGCTGTGAATCTGCGCTTCGAGGGCGGCGCGCAGGCGCCCCTCACCCACGATCAGCGCACGCGCCTGCGGGCGCTGGGCGATCACCTCCGCCATGAGATCGATAAAGACCTCGAAGCGTTTGGGCTCTACCAAACGCCCGATGGCCAGCAGCACCGGCGTCTGCACACCCCAGCCTAATTGGTCGTAGAACACAGAGCGCTCGGGCGCAGGAAACTGCTCGGTCTCAACGCCATTAGCAATGGTCTGCAGTTTCTCCGCGGGAATCCCATGGCGCTGATAAAAGGTCCGCACCGCGTCAGAGACCGTGACGACGCGCGCACAGCGGCGCGCCAGCCATCGATCGAGCAGGAAGTACCACCAAGGCTTCCAGGTGTCGGTGCTGTGCTCAGTCGCGACCGCCGGCCGCCCGACCCACCAGGCCGCCAGCCGGCCCCAAAAATTGGCCCCCCACAGATGCGTGTGCACGAGGTCGATGCGCTCATCCCGCAGCAAGCAGACCAGGCGCCACCACGCCCCGCAATCGAGCGGCCCGCGCTTATCCAGCGCCACCACGCGCAGCCCGCGCCGCTGAAGCCCAGATCGGAA
>JAGVGS010000193.1 GCA_020057015.1 Candidatus Omnitrophota bacterium
AAATGCGGCGGGTGGCGGTGCTGGGCTCGACCGGATCGATTGGGCGCAACACGCTGGAAGTCATTGCTGCCCACCCGGAGCGCTTGCAGCTCGTGGGCTTGGCCGCGCGCTCTAATCTCGAGGTGTTGGCGCAGCAGCTGCAGCAGTTTCAGCCCGCCAGCGTGGCCGTCTGGGCGCCGGAAAAAGCGCAGGAATTTTCCCGGCTGACCGGCCGCGCCGAGGTGCTGACCGGCCCGGCAGGACTGCTGGCGCTGGCCACACACCCCTCGGTGGATGTGGTGGTCTTTGCCACGTCCGGCCCAGACGCGCTCGTGCCGTTGATTCGCGCCATTCAAGCCGGCAAGCGCATCGCGCTGGCGTCGAAAGAGCTGCTCGTCATGGCCGGCGAGCTCATCATGCGGCTGGTCGCGGAGCACGGCACGAGCCTGGTGCCCATCGACAGCGAGCACGCGGCCTTGATGCAGTGCTTGCAGGGGGTGCCGAAAGCGCACATCACGCAGCTCGTGGTCACCGGCAGCGGCGGCCCGCTCTGGGCGCTGGGTGCCGAAGCGCAGCAGACGGCCACGCGCGAGCAGGTGCTGGCCCATCCCAAGTGGTCCATGGGACCGAAGATCACCGTGGACTCGGCGACGCTCATGAATAAGGGGCTCGAGCTCATCGAGGCGCGCTGGCTGTTTGGCGTCCCGCTGGAGAAGCTGTGCGTGGTGATCCATCCGGCCGCCGCGGTGCATGCGCTCGTGGAGCTGGTGGATGGCTCGCTGCTGGCACAGCTCAGCCGCTGCGATATGCGCGTGCCCATCCAGTACGCGTTGAGCTATCCCGAGCGATGGGACACGCCGGTGCCGCGGATGAATCTGACGCAGCTGCCGGCCTTGCAGTTTTTTGAGCCTGATCCGGATCGGTTCCCCTGCTTGCGCCTGGCGTGGCAGGCGGCGCGCGACGGGGGCACGGCGTGCGTGGTCCTCAACGGGGCCAACGAAGTGGCTGTCCAGGCGTATCTGGAGGGCCACGTGAAGTTCACGGAGATCCCGCGCATCATTGAAGAGACCCAACGGCGGCACACGCCGATCGCCCATCCGGCGCTGGAAGAGATCCTGGCGGTGGACGCCTGGGCCCGCCGCACTGCAGAGGAGAAAGCGAGTCAATGCTCGGTATCCTAGCGTCCGTCGTCGTTCTGGGGATCCTGGTCATCCTGCATGAATGGGGGCATTTTCTGGTGGCCCGCTGGTGCGGCGTGCGCGTGCTGCGCTTTTCCATCGGGTTTGGCCCGCGCTTGTTTACCTGGCAGCGCGGGGACACCGAGTACGCGGTCAGCGCCATTCCGCTGGGCGGCTACGTGAAGATGGCCGGCGAGCAACAGGGCGAGGGCACGGCGCAGCCCGGGGACTACGTGGGCAAGTCCGTCGGCATCCGCGCGCGCATCGTCTTTGCCGGTCCGTGTGTGAATTACCTCGTCGCGCTGCTGAGCCTCTGGGTGGTCTATGTCATGGGCTACCCGGAGCTGCTGCCCACCGTCGGCAAAGTGATGGACGATACGCCCGCGATGAGCGCCGGGCTGCTGCCCCACGATCAGGTGCTCTCGATCAATGGGGAGGCCGTCACCACCTGGGATGACATGACCAAGCGGATCTACCGCTCTGCCGAGGCCCCCCTCACGCTGCAGGTGCGCCGCGGCGAGGCCACCCAGACCATCAGTGTGAGGCCGGCCGCCAAGACCATCACCGATCCGTTTGGCCGGCAAAAAAAGATCGGCCAAATCGGCATCGCCCCGAGCGGGGAATTCACCACCTACCGCATCGCGCCGGTGCCGGCCGTTGGCCGCACGATCGTGCAGGTGAACGAGTGGGCGGCCCAGACCGTGATGGCGCTGTGGTCGGTGTTGACCGGCCGGCTCTCGGTGCGCGACTCGGTGACCGGCCCCATCGGCATCGTGTATCTGACCAAGGAAGCGGTGAGCATGGGCCTCGCGCCCCTCTTGTTTCTGATGAGCCTCTTCAGCCTGAGCCTCTCCATCTTCAACCTGCTGCCCATTCCGATCCTCGATGGCGGCCACCTGCTGTTCCTGGGGCTCGAGTGGCTGCGCCGCCGGCCGGTGAGCCTCAACATTCAGGAGCGGGCGGCTCAGGTGAGCTTCGTGCTGCTGGTCACGTTCGTGGTCATTGTGTGCATCAACGACGTCAATCGTTTCGGCCTGCTCGACAAGCTGCTCGGCTTGTTCAACAAGTAGCTGCGCCATGATGACGCGCCGCCGCACGCGACAAGTCCGCGTCCGTCATCTGTCCATTGGCGGCGAGGCCCCGGTGTCGATCCAGTCGATGACTAAGACCGATACGGCGGATATCGCGGCCACGGTGCAGCAGATCCGCGCATTGGCCACTGCCGGCTGCGAGATCGTGCGCGTGGCAGTACCCACCCTCGAAGCAGCGAAGGCCCTGCCGGAGATCCGCCGCGAGGCCAATAAGGTGCCGCTGGTGGCCGACATCCACTTCCACCCGCAGTTTGCGGTTGCCGCCATCGAAGCCGGATTTGACAAGATCCGCTGGAACCCCGGCAACATCCGCGACACCCACCGCGTGCGCGAAGTGGTCGACCGCGCGAAAGAGCGGGGTATTCCGATCCGCGTGGGGATCAACGTGGGCTCGCTCGACCCGGAGTGTGAAGCCGCCCACCCGGGCAACCTCACCGAGGCCATCGTCCAGAGCGCCTTAAAGTCGGTGCGCCTGCTCGAGGGGTTTGGCTTTCACGACATCGTGCTCTCGCTCAAATCCTCCGACGTGCTGCAAATGTTGGCGGCGTACCGCCGCATGGCGCAGTTGTGCGACTATCCCTTCCACCTCGGCGTGACCGAAGCCGGCTTGCCAGATGCCTCGACCGTGAAATCATCCATCGGCATCGGGGCCCTGCTCGCC
>JAGVGS010000095.1 GCA_020057015.1 Candidatus Omnitrophota bacterium
CGGGCGATCTGGGGTAGGGCGCGGCCCACGGCGCGGGGCACCCGGGCGTCTTCCTGGTTCATGAGCTGCAGCAGCGCCCGAGGCGGGAGCGCGTCGAGACGGGTGCTGCGAGGATGGCGTTGCTCGGTGGGCAGTCGGTCGTAGCGTACCTCGGGTAGCATACCAGCATCACGATAGCATGAACAAAACAGGGACAGCCACTAATTTGTGCCCGGGAATATAGTCGGAACATCGTAAATTAGTGGCTGTCCCCGATTTTCTTTGCTAGGCTGACGCGATGTCACTGGAGCAGCAAATAGGCGCGCAGCTCGCGGTGGGGTTCCAGGGCACCACGGCCACCCCAGAGCTCATTGAGCAATTGGCCCGCACCCAAGCCCAGAGCCTCGTGCTCTTTAGCCGCAATTTTGTATCCTCCGAGCAGCTGGTGCACTTGCTGGAGGAACTGGAAGCTGGCGTGGGACGCCGACTGCTGGTGATGGTCGACCATGAAGGCGGCCGCATCGTGCGTTTTCGCCGCACGCCTGCCCTCACCGAGTTTCCGGATGCGCTGACCGTGGGGCGCAGCCAGCGCCTGCCGCAGATCGAGCAGCAAGGGCGCACCGAAGCGCGCGAATTGCGCGCCTTGGGCATCCAGGTCAACCTCGCCCCCTGCGTGGATGTGCTCGCCGAGGGAGCCGACCCGATCATCGGCGATCGCTCTTACGGCAGCGATTCGGCGCTCGTGACAGCCTGCGCGATGGCGCGCATCCGCGGGCTGCAAGACGGGAAGGAAAAGGTGGCGGCCTGCGCGAAGCATTTTCCCGGCCTGGGGGCTGTGCCGCGCGACCCGCACAAGCGCTTACCGACCATTACGCTCAAGCGCTGGGCTATGGAGCCGCACTGGCTGCCCTTTCAGGCGGCGATCGAGGCTGGGGTCGCCACGATCATGTCATCGCATGTTTGTTACCCTGGTTTAGGCGAGCCAGCGGGCTTGCCAGCCACCTTCTCACCGCGATTGATCCACGGCCTGCTGCGCGAGCGTTTTCACTTCAAAGGCCCGATATTAACCGACGACTTGGAGATGGGGGCGTTACAGGCTTTTGGCGGTATAGGCGAAATCGCGGTGCGTGCGGTTGAAGCGGGCCATGACCTGTTGCTGATTTGCTCCAACCTGTCGTGGGCCGAGGAAGCGCTTGCTGGGTTGAAACACGCCTACACGAGCAAACGGTTGTCGCGGCAAGGGCTGGAAGCCAGCCTGGTCCGGTTGAAGAAACTGCGTGAATTTGTGGGGCTAAGCCCTTGATGGTCTCTGCCTGGATGTGGTACGGTTTTCTACTGGGGGCCGATAAGGGCACACCCGGCGAAAGCCGGGGCCGCAAAGCTCAAGGCCTACGTCGCTGTGGTATAGCGGGCGAGCGCTGGAGAAGCGCACGGGGCTCCTTCGGGGGCTGCGTAGAGGCGCCTCAAGGTCTGTACTGCTGCGATAGGGTTGCTTAGCTGCCGAAGCTTCTGAGGGCGCTTTGGACGCCTTATTTGGTCCCCACCTTTTTTCTGTCTTCCGCGTCGCGCGGCTGGGCGATCCTGGCCGCGCGATGCGTGTTTTCCTAGACCCCCATGCCTGCGCTAGCGCTCGTGCATGACCTGGTGTTCCAATCCAAGCTGCAGGCGGCTGCGACGGGTGTTGGGGTGCCCCTGCGCTTCGCCCGCCAGGCGCCTGAGGCGCTCCAGGGGCTGGCGGAAGTCTCGTTGGTCCTCGTAGACCTGCATCTGGCCGGCGCGCTGGAGCTGGTGCAGGCCATCCGCCGACAGCAGCCCGGGCTGGCTATTCTGGGTTATGGTTCGCATGTCGACACCGCGCTGCTGCAGCAAGCACTCGCCGCAGGGTGCTCCCGCGTGCTGCCGCGCTCGGCCTTCGTCCAGCAGTTGCCGGCGATTTTGCGTGAGGCCTAACGCGTTCCGCCGTACAATAGCTGCACCATGCCGCAGCTCTCCGCCACGACCCTGAAGCTGTTCCAAGAGTGCCCGCGCTGTTTTTGGCTGCACGTCAACCGCAAGGTCGAGCGCCCGCGCGGCCCGTTTCCCTCACTGCCCTCGGGCATAGACCGCATCCTGAAGGTCTACTTCGATGGCTACCGCCGGCAGGGAAAGCTGCCGCCCTTGATCGCGGGCAAGATCGAAGGCCAGCTCTCCAGCACCGCGCTCACGCTGGGTTTCAATGACGAGACCACCGGCGCGCGCCTCTGGGGCAAGCTGGATGACTGCGTCGCACTGCCCGATGGCCGGATGATGCCCTTGGATCACAAGACGCGCGCCTGCCCGCCGGATGACGTGAGTTACACCGAGCAGTACTATCTCTTCCAAATGGATGTCTACACGCTGCTGCTGGAGCGCAACGGCTATCAGACCAGCCGCCATGCGTATGTCGTGTATTATTGCCCCGAGGATGGGGTGCTCCATGATGGTATTCCCTTCAGCGTGACGGTGCACCACGTGGCTACCGATCCGCAGCGCGCGTACAAGATTTTTACCGCCGGGTGCGCGTGCCTCGCGGGCCCGCTACCGGAGAGCAGCCCCACGTGCGGCTACTGCCGCTGGATCGCCACCCGCGCCGCCCAACTCGCCATCGAAGGCGCTGTGCCGATGCCGGCGGTCCGCCGCTCGGCTGCGGCCCCCGCGGTCCCCGAAGACCTCTTCGCGTAACCCTGCATGGGTGCCAGGCCTCGTCCGGCGAACCTCTTCGGCATTCCGCTGCATATTGATGCGAGCTGGTTCGTGGTGGCCGCCCTGATGGCCTGGTCGCTGGCGCGCGGCTATTTCCCCGCGCTATATCCCCACTGGCCGCCGATGGGGCATGCGCTGCTAGGGTTGGGGGCCACGCTGCTCTTGTTTGGCTGCATCCTGCTGCACGAGCTGGGCCATTCGCTCGTCGCCCGTCGGCATGGTATCCGCGTGGCCTGTGTGACCCTGTTCATGTTCGGCGGGGTCGCGAGCATTATGGATGCGCCGCGCACGCCGTGGGTGGAGCTGCAAGTGGCCCTGGCCGGGCCCCTCGTGAGTTTGGCGTTGGCCCTGGGGGCGGCGGCTTTAGTCATGTGGGAGCCTGCCCATCAACTGGTGGGCCCGGTCGGCCTCGCGTTGGCCTCGTACTTGGCCATCGTCAACGTGATGCTCATCGTGTTCAATCTCCTGCCGGGCTACCCCTTGGATGGCGGCCGAGTGCTGCGTGCCATCCTCTGGGCGCTGACGCGCAACGTGCGCCTCGCCACCCGGATCGCGAGTGCGCTGGGTATGGCGCTGGGTTTAAGTCTCGCGGCTTTGGGCGGCTGGCGCGTGCTGCGCGGGCAAGGGCTCGGCGGATTGTGGTATGTAGTGCTTGGGTTGTATTTGCATCGTTCTGCCTCGGCGAGCTTCCAGATGGCTAGGGGAGGAGGATGACGCCTGCCTTCCGAGGGTCGCGGGTGGCTTTAGGATTGGTATGGGCCGGGGCGACGTGGACGCTGGCCGCGTTTTTCCTACCCTGGGTGCATGTCGAGGTGCGCGATCCCGGCGTGAGCCGCGCGGTCAGCCAACTGCTGGGCCGCGTCCGGATCGAGATCGAACAGCCGCAGGGCACGATCGGCGCTGATCTGAGCACCTTGACGGCGCTGCCGGCGCAGCTTTCCGGTGCGCAGATTCCCAAATTCCTCGTCGAGGAGCGCGTGCAGGTGGCGCTGACCGTGGCCGCCTTCTGGCAGCAGGAGGTCTTGCGCTGGCGGCAGTATCGCGATGCGGTGTACGCGGTGCCAGGCCTCGCGCTGCTCATCGCCCTGCTGCTTACGCTGAGGCCGCAGCCGCGGTGGGTGCCATGGCTGGCTGCCGCTGCCTTAGGGACCGCAGCGGTCTGGGCCGCGTGGCGCTGGCGGGCGTGGGATCGCGACACCCCAGCGCTTGTGCTGAAACTAGGGGTAGGGCTCGCCACGTCCTGGGGAGCGTATGGGCTGATGATGGCAGGGGCACTCATGCAGACGAAACAGGAGAGACCATGACCCAGAACACGAGCCCACGATGGTGGGTTGCCGTGCTCTTGCTGCTCGGGGCGCATGCCGCCGGGTGCGCGCCCGTCCTCATCGGCGCCGGCGCGGTGGGCGGGTACTTGATCAGCAAGGACTCGATCCAGAACAGCTTCGATCTGCCTGCCTCGATGATCTTCGAGGCCAGCCGTGCTGTGCTGGAAGAAGAGGGCCTTATTAAGAGCGCCGATAAGGACAAGGGCTACTTGAAGGCCACGGTGCAGGGGGCCAATATCGTAGTCACCGTCAAATCGGTCACTCGGCGTACGGTCTCGCTCAAAGTGCAGGCCCGCACTGACCTCTTCGTGCCCAAGATCGACATCGCACAGGGCATTTACACCAAGATCAACGATCGGCTATAATGCGCCGTGCCCTCGTGCCCACCCTGCCGTGAGGAGCCTTTCCCCTTGACCGCGTGCAGCATCGCCGGGATAGCTCAGGTAGTAGAGCGCAGGCCTGAAAAGCCTGGCGTCCCCAGTGCAAGTCTGGGTCCCGGCGCCTTTTTTTCCCTCGCCTGATGGCCGCCCCCATTGACGTGCTGGTCGTTGACGACGAGCCGAAGATCCGCCAGGTGTTGGAGCAGATCCTCACCGCCCGAGGCTGCGCCGTGCGCGTGGCGCAAGATGGCCTGGACGCTCTGGCGCAGTTCACCAAGCAACCCGCCAACGTCGTAGTCACCGACATCAAGATGCCGCGCATGAACGGCATCGAGCTCTTGCGCGAGCTTAAGCGCCTCGACCCGTTGCTCAACGTCGTCGTGATCACGGCGTTTCCCTCGGTGGAAGGCGCGGTGCAGGCCATGCAGCACGGGGCTTGCGATTTCATCACCAAGCCCTTTGATATCGCCCAGATTCAGGCGATCCTCTACCGCTGCCAGCAGCGCATGAGCCTCACGAGGCAGCTGCGCACCGCGGGCGAGGGGATGCTGAAGCTCGAGGAGCTCAACCGCCGCCTGGCTGAGCTCAACGACCTTAAGAGCCAGTTCCTAGCCGCACTCTCCCACGAGATCAACACGCCGCTGTGTCTCATGAGCGAATGGATTTACCTGCTCTCCGATGAGACGCTCGGACCGCTCTCCGGCGATCAGCGCAAAGCGCTGGATGTCATCATCCAGGCCTACGGCCGGCTGCACCACCTGCTGCAGCAGCTCATCGACCTCATGCACGGCCACGAGATCGTGCTGCAGCGCCACCGCCTGCCGCTGCAGGAGCTGGTGCAGGAAGCCCTGGAGCTGGTGCGCCCGAAGGCCGAAGCCAAAAAAGTCACGGTGCAGGTGGCGTTGCCTAACGAGCCGCTGGTGATCGACGCGGATCGCCAGCGCGTGCGCGCCGCGCTGGAATACGTGCTCGATAACGCCATTCGGTTCAACCAGTCGCAGGGGCGCGTAGACATCGGGCTGGGCGCTGAGGGAGACACCGTCTTTGTCGAGGTGCGCGATACCGGCATGGGCATTCCGGCCGATGAGCAGGAAAAGGTGTTTCAGGCCTTCTATCAAGTGGATCGGCGCCTGAACCGCGCGCACGATGGGGCGGGCATCGGCCTGACGCTGACGCGCCGCTACGTCGAGCTGCACGGCGGCAGTGTGGCGCTGAGCAGCGAGCCGGACAAGGGCACCCGCGTGGTGCTGCGGTTTCCCAAGCCCTCGGCCTCCGCCACGCTGCCAGGGCCGTTGCCCTCGCCGATTTGACACCGGCGTTACCCTACCTATTGTTGACATTTGCAGTCCTGTTATGTAGACTTAATGTAGACCACAGGAGGCCTGATGCGATTTATCACGGTACGGGAACTTCGCCTCAAACCGGCAGGAGTCTGGCAACGGCTGAAAACGGAGCACGAGTTGGTCCTCACGTTGAAAGGTCGGCCTATCGGAATTCTCTCAGACACCCGCGGGACTGACGTGGAGGCCACGCTGCGAGCACTCCGTCGCGCCAAAGCGGAACTTGCCGTGACGCAGATGCGCGAGCAGGCTCGCCGCCAGGGCCTCGATCGACTCCCCATGGCCGAGATCGACAAGGAGATCGGCGCAGCCAGGCGGGCTCGGCAGCCGTGAAGATCGTGCTCGACACCAACGTGCTGGTGTCAGCCCTCTTGAACCCCTACGGGCCCCCGGCACGCATTCTTGACCTGATCCTGCTCGGCCGACTCATCCCCCTTTATGACGACCGCATCCTGCACGAGTGCCGGCAGGTGTTGCTGCGGGAACGCTTCGGGTTTGAGCCGCAGGGGGTCGAAGCCCTCCTGCAGCATGTGGAGCAGGTGGGGAGGAAGGTCATCGCCTCGCCGCTTGCCGGGCATCATGCGGCCCCAGATCCCGAGGACTGCATGTTCCTCGAGGTGGCGCTCGCCGGCGAGGCCGAGGCGGTCATTACGGGTAATGTGCGCGATTTCCCATCGGCGATTCGGCAGGGCGTCCGTGTGGTGGCACCTGCCGCGTTCCTCACGCTGGTCCGTTGATTTCCCAAGCTGCCCACCAGGTGCACACGGCTTCTCCTCGATTGACGCCGTTTCCGCTCGTCGCTAAAATACACGTCAATACACGTGCCCTTCCTGTCGAAAAGAGCATTTGGTGGGGCTCGCCGGTGTAGCTCAGAGGTAGAGCAGCTGTTTCGTAAACAGCGGGTCGGAGGTTCGATTCCTCTCACCGGCTTTTTCTTTCCCTTATTCCTGCAATCAGTTAGCGCGGAGTGCAGAGTAGCCTGGCACGGACCTGCACTGTCGTGCTAACGTGGTGCTAACAAACCACCCAGCAAGTTTCCGCCGCTTGTAGTTAAGCAGCGCCACACAGCCCAACAGCGCGACAGATCAGGGTATTCGGGGGGTACCCCCTAGGGGTCGGACTCAGCTAGGCTCATTCTCCCGCCGCGCGCAGATTTTTCAGAAGCGATCACAGATGACCAGTTCGAGCCCCGTCACGTTCGTTCTTCCTTGACGCCTCCGTGTCCTAAGGCGTAGCCTAGGTCAAAAGTTGAGGAGTGCTTGAATGGGCAGGGTAGCCGAGGAAAGGTGCCAGGCGCCTGAGTGACAGGCATTCTCATTCCCAGATGAAAACTCAATATTGTAATCCCACCCAAATTGGTCTAGGAGGATCAGACAACATGATCGGCCAATTGTGAGGGGAAGTTCACCTAACCGGAGCCCTCAGTGAGAGGATTTGCAAGGCCCAATGTTGGCGTCCGAATCACTCCTCTTTGGGTTAGTATTCTTGTTTTCTATCAATTTTGCCCTCACATTACTCAAGCGTCCGAACAGGACGATACCACACCCAATCCAGCCATTTGGGGAATTCAGTGGTACCAAGATACCCTAAGCAAGTCGAAAGCCTCCACATGCACCATGTATCCCTCCTGCTCTGTCTATGGTCGGCGCGCCTTTGAGCGCTATCCATTCTGGAAGGCAATTATGCTCACCACTGACCGTCTTAACAGGAGCGAACATGACCCCGGAAACTATCAGGTAGTTCAGGTTCATGATGTGAAGAAGCGGTATGACCCTGTCCCAGACGAGCCTAAATCGCCACCAAACGGCCTCTTGCCTAAGACTTCGGTTGCTCCGATCCATCCCGTTGATGTGTACTTGAAGCC
>JAGVGS010000001.1 GCA_020057015.1 Candidatus Omnitrophota bacterium
AATGGCGGAGACCTCGGGCGGGATGTTGTACAAGACCCAGTGGACCCAGGTCATCTTCGGCGCGTTCGGGTCTGGCGCATCGGGGTCATCAACAATCAGCGCCAGGCTGCGCGTGCCTGGGGGCACGCCGGTCCACGCCAGCGGTGGTGAGAGATCCTCCCCCACACACGTATACTTCGCTGGAATTTCTTCCCCATCAGCAAACACGCTGGATGTCAGCGTAAGCGCCATTGCCGCCTCCCCCGATGGCTGAACCAACGCCAATACTATCCCCGCCCCTACCAGCCAACCACATATTCTCACTGTGCGTTTTTCATAATGCAAGATAGCCTCGATCGCTGCCCGTAAGCGTCGGGGCATCCTTGTGCTTGGAGGCAAATACCTCAACTCGACACTGCAGGATGCTGGTGGTTCCTATCTGCCACTTCGGGTTGAAGTGTGGTATGCGAGAGCCCAAATCGTTCTGAGAGCATGGCGCTGATACGGCCCAGGACGATTTGACTGTGGGCGAGATCATCCACGATCACATGGCCGCTCATCGCTTCCATCCCGGAGGTGATCGTCCAAATATGGACATCATGAACACGTCGCACGCCCGCCACCTCTTGCATAGCCCGCATCACCTGCACCACATTGATGTGGGCTGGCGTGCCCTCCAAAAGCACATTGACGGATTCGCTGATCAGATTCCAGGAACCCCACAGAATGACCGCACAGACCAACAAGCTGGCAATCGGATCGGCCAGGGACCAACCGGTCGCCCAGATAACGCCTGCCGCAGCGATGACGCTGACGGAGCCCACCGCATCGGCCAATACGTGCAGGTACGCGCTGCGCTGATTCAGGCTGTCTGTTTGCGAAGGCTTCAGCACCCATGCGCATCCCAGATTGGCCGCAAGGCCAATGACCGCCGTGACCAACATCATCGGCGCCTGGATGACCGGTGGATGCATGAAGCGCTGAACGGCTTCATAGACGATCCAAATCACCACCAGCCACAGGGTCAAGCCATTCACGAAGGCCGCTAAGATTTCGGTGCGGTAGAATCCATACGTCTTGGTGCGAGTGGCCGGCTGACGAGCCACCCAAGAAGCGGCCAAGCTCATGCCGAGTGCTGCGGCATCCGTCGCCATGTGCCCGGCATCAGCCAAGAGGGCCAAGCTGTGTGAGAGCAGCCCCACGACGATCTCCAGCACCATCACGCTGGCAGTAATCAGCAGCGCGAGGGCCAGCGGCTGGAGGTTCCTGGGAATCGCCGGAAGATGCGGGTGCTTAGACATCAGCGTTAAATGGCGTCGTCCCCTCGGTGGCCGGTGCGGATGCTGATCGCTTCATCAATCGTGGAAATGAATATCTTCCCATCCCCCCGCCGGCCCGTATGCGCAACGTCTCGAATGGTCTTTACGATAGCTTCGCATGCCTCCTCCGGGCACACAATCTCGATCTTCACCTTCGGCGTGTATTCAACGACGACTTCTTGGGCATGATGGGGATAGCTCTCATCCTTCTCTCTTCCACAGCCCTTGAGCTCTGAAATACTCATCCCGCGGATGTGGATCTCATGCAGCGCATCGGTCACCTTCTGCAGCATGAACGGCTGGATATAGGCTTTGATCTCCTTCATCAGAACTCCACCTCCTCTTTTTCAAACCACCGATAAATAGCAGGCAGCACCACGAGCGTCAGCAGCGTGGACGTGATGAGACCTCCGATGACCACCGTGGCCAGAGGCCGCTGGACTTCAGCGCCTTCCCCGTGCCCGAGCGCCATTGGCACAAACCCAAGGCTGGCGACCAGCGCAGTCATGAGCACCGGGCGCAGCCGCGTCATCGCCCCTTCAAAGACTGCATCGCGGATGGGTTTCCCTTCCCGCCGCAGCTGGCTGATATAGGTGACCAGCACAAGACCGTTGAGGACCGCCACGCCAAAGAGCGCGATGAACCCCACGCCCGCAGAGATGCTGAACGGCATCCGCCGAACCAAGAGCGCCAGGATGCCGCCGGTCGCGGCCATCGGAACATTGGCAAAGATCAGCAGCGCCGGGCGGATCGAGCCAAATGTCGAATACAGCAGCACGAATATCAGCAGGAGCGCGACGGGAACGACGACCCCAAGCCGGGCGGAAGCCCGCTGCAGGTTTTCGAACTGCCCGCCCCATTCGACCACATAGCCCGACGGCAAGTCGACCTGTGCTTCGACCACCCGCTGCGCCTGCG
Organism: Candidatus Omnitrophota bacterium; assembly: GCA_020057015.1. GTDB lineage: Bacteria > Omnitrophota > Gorgyraeia > Aquiviventales > Aquiviventaceae > JAGVGS01. The sequence continues at coordinate 2,217 of JAGVGS010000001.1, forward strand.
CAACGAAACTGCCCAGATCCCTCCCTCGCACATTGCACTCGACCGTGATCCTCCGCTGGATCGCCTCGCGGCTGATCTGGGCCGGGCCTTCTTCGATCTGGAGCTTGGCGAGCTGGCCTAATGGGATCAGGCGGCCTTCGGGGTCGGCCACGGGCAAGCGCTTAAGCTCATCGAGTTGGTTCCGAGCCTCCTCGATAAAGCGCACCTGCAGCGCAAAGCGCTTCTGCCCCTCGAAAATCTCGCCCACCACCTTGCCGCCCAGCACCTCTACCGCAGCCAACACATCCGCCGCGTTGATCCGATAGCGCGCCATGGCCGGCCGATCCACCAGCACCTGGACCACAGGCAAGCCGGTGATCTGCTCAGCCTTCACATCTTGAGCGCCCCGTACTTTGGAAACAGCCGCCACCATTTGCCCCGCCACCCGCTTCAGCGTCTGGAGGTCTTCCCCGTACACCTTGATGCCGATGTCCGACCGCACCCCGGCAATTAGCTCGCTCATCCGCAGCTCGATTGGCTGCGAGTAACTGAACTTCGTGCCCGGCACACGCTCATTGAGCGCTTGATCCATCGCCGCCACCAGGGCTTCTTTCGAATGAGTCGTCTTCCAGAGCCGCTTGGGTTTCAACATCACGAAAATATCGCTGATCTCCACACCCATCGGATCGGTGGCGATCTCCGGGCGTCCGGTCTTGGAAATGACGGTTTCCACCTCTGGAAAAGTCTTCAGCGTTTGCTCGATGAGCGTCGTGTTCTGGATCGACGTGCTGAGAGAAACGCTCGGCAGACGCCAGGCTTGGAGCGCGATGGCCCCTTCGTCCAACTTAGGAATGAACTCTGAGCCAAGAAATGGAACGGCGATAAGGCTCACCAGAAATATCCCAATGCTGAACCCTGCCACCCGCTTGGGATGTGCCAATGCCGCCTGCAGGTGCTTGGTGTAGCGGGGCCGTATCCATTGGAGCAGCGGGGTGTCGCCTTCTTTGACCGGTCCCTTGAGAAAGAGCGAGGCCAGCGCCGGCATGAGCGTAAAAGCCAAGAGGAGCGATCCCGCCAGCGCAAAGAGAACCGTCAGCGCCATAGGGCGGAACATCTTGCCCTCAATGCCCTGCAAGGTAAGAATCGGCAGGTAGACGATCATGATGATGCCGACTCCGAAAATCACCGGTCGCGCGACCTCTTTAGCGGCATCTCGGATGACGACCAGGCGATCTTTGGCGTGCTTTGACTGTTCCGCCAGGTGGCGCATGATGTTCTCGACGATCACCACCGCGCCATCCACGATCAGGCCAAAGTCGATAGCCCCAAGACTCATGAGGTTGCCGGAGAGGCCTGCCCACAACATCCCGATGAAGGCGATCAGCATGGCCAGGGGAATGGCCGAGGCCACGATCAACCCACCGCGCACATTGCCCAAAAGCAGAAGTAGCACGAGGATCACCAGCGCCCCGCCCTCGATGAGATTCCTGATGACCGTGTGAATCGTCTTGCGGACAAGCTCCGTCCGGTCGTAGAAGGCGTCGATGGTCACCCCTGGAGGCAACGTGGGCTTGATCTGTTCAATCTTGGCTTTCACCCGGTCCACGACCGCGCGGGAGTTCTCACCCATCAGCATCATGACGATGCCGGTCACCGCCTCGCCGCGCCCATCGCGGGTGACGGCACCTTGGCGGACCATCGGCGCAAAGGCCACTCTGCCCAGATCGCGGATATAGACCGGACGTCCACCTTCCTGCACTTCCACCACCACGGTTCCGATGTCCTCCAAGGATTGGATCAACCCAACACCACGGACAATATATTGCTCTTGGTTGTGCTCGATATAGGCGCCACCGGCGTTGGTGTTGTTCGCCTTCAGGGCCTCAAAAACACGGCTGAGCGTGATTTTATGCTGGATGAGCTGCCGCGGATCGAGCTGCACCTCGTAGGTTTTCAGCTCCCCGCCGAAGGTGTTGACCTCGACGACCCCGGGGACGGTCTTGAGTTGGAAGGCGACGAACCAATCCAAGATCGTGCGCAACTCCATAGGCGAGTAGCCCTCCCCGCGCACCTCGAACTGGTAAATTTCTCCCAGCCCGCTTGAAATCGGTCCCATCTCGGGATCGCCGAAGCCTTCGGGGATTTCTTCGCGGGCGGCTTGAAGGCGTTCATTGACCAGTTGGCGAACATGGTAAATGTCCGTGCCATCCTTAAAAACGATGGTGACGGCGGAGAGGCCGAACTTGGAAACTGAGCGGATCTCTTCAATGCCGGGGAGCCCGCTCATCGCAGTCTCCACCGGAAACGAAATAAACTGCTCGACTTCAACAGGGCCAAGTGCTGGGGCATTGGTGAGGACTTGCACTTGGACGTTGGTGATATCGGGAACCGCGTCGATCGGCAGCCGACGCATGGCGAGCACCCCGCCTCCGGCGAGGAGGGCTATGGCCAACAGCACCAGAAACCGGTTCTTCAGGGAAAATTCAATCAAGCGGTCGCCCATCAGTGGCCGTGTTCTTCTTCCAACGTGCCTTTGAGCAGTTCGGCCTTCAGGTGGAAGCTGCCGGTTGCGACGACGCGTTCCCCCACTTGCAGGCCTTCGAGAATCTCCACCTGCCGTGGCGTCTCGGTGCCCACTTTCACGTTCCGCACCTCGAACATTTCCGGACCCGTCTGCACGAAAACGACGCGCTCCTCCTCCAGGCGCTGGATCGCATCGTGAGGCGCGACCAGAGCTTCCTTGGCCATCGGGATGTAAAGCGTCCCCGTCACAAACATGCCGAGCTTCAAGGCGTAGTCCGGGTTCTCCACCTCGGCGCGAAGCTTGATGGTGCGGGTGTGTTGGTCCACCTGCGGCGACACGAAGACGACCTTGCCGGGAAATTCACGATCCGGATAGGCCACCGACCGCACGTCCAGGCGCTGGCCTACCTGCACCAGCGCCACATCCTGCTCGTAGACGTCAAAGGTCGCCCACACTTGGCTAAGGTCGGCGATGGTCATCAGCGAAGTCAGCGAGTCCACCGAAGCGCCGACACTGGTGTGGATGCCCAGGATCAGCCCGCTGCGAGGAGCCGCAACCTGAATCGGCGTCTGGCTTGCATTGGAGAGCATCATCGCCACCGGTGCCTGCGCCTCAATCCGTTGCCCGATGGTGACAAGCAACTCCTTGAGTATTCCTGCTTCCGGGGCATTCACGTGGTCGAGACGGTCGGTATCCTGGGCGATTTGTCCCGTCACCTCCAAGGTCTGTTCCAGGACCTTGACTTCAACGGGCATCATGACGATACCGAGAGCCTGCAGGGTGGCTTGGGCAAGATGCAGCGTGCTTGCGCGTTCTTCACCTTCGCGCTCTTCTTCTTCATGCTCCGAGTGTTCGCCAGTGGGCGCTGTGCGGCCGCAACCGGAAACGCCAGTGACAGTACAGAGTGCTATCAGGGCCGCGGTCGGCCAGGGCGGCACGCGAATCATCGGACATCCTCCTTGCGATCAGGCATAAGCGTGGTGGCAACCGCTTGATTCAACCGGGCCAGCTGGGTGCGGTAGGTAGCCAGCGCTTCAACATAGGCTACCTTGGTCTCCCGCACAGTTGCCAGGTGCTCCAAATAGGTAATGAAGTTGATGTCCCCCTCCCGATACTGCTGGCTGGCCAGCCGCACCAGGTCATTCGCTTGCTCCACTCCGGTCTTCCAGACCGTCGCTTGGCGCTGGGCAAGTCGGGCTTCTGCGACGGCGCTGACCACGTCGCGCCCTACTTCTCGCTGAAACGCCTCGTACTCCACCTCGCGTTTGGTCAGCTCCGCTTTCGCTTCGCGAATCGCGCCGCGGTTCTGGTTCCAGAACGGAATCGGCCAGCTCACTGCGAGTCCAAACACCTGCTCCTTGCCGGACTCGCCGGTTTCCCTGGTGCCGATCGCGCTCACCGTGGGATTGTCGAGGCTATTGCTGATGGCCAGCCGCCAGCGCTTTCGTTGCGCTCGGATGGCGGCCTCACGCGCCTTCAGGTCCGGCCTCTGTTGAAGCGCCTGAGCCAGCAGTTGGTCCGGATCGAAATCCTGCGGCTCATAGGTAAACTGATCCACGAGCGCCAAGGGTTCCTGGGCGTCATGGCCAATGAGGAGATTGAGGTCGGCGGCATCGAGGGTGACTTGCTTCTCCGATTGCAGAACGGCGTTCTCAGCTTTGGCCGACTCGATCTGAGCCCGCAGCAACTCGTTGCGGAGCACCTCACCGGCGTTGTATCGCAACTGCACTTGATCAAGGAGGCTGCGGGTCAATGTGAGCACCTCGCGTGCCACTCCCACGCGTTGTGTAGACAGGAGTAGGCTATTGTAGGCTTGGGTTACCTCGAAGCTGACCTCGCTCCAGACGCGTTCACGCAGATGCTGGGTCGCCTGATAGTCGGCCTGGGCCGCCCTGCCCCGCAACCAGAACTTGCCGGTGATGTCTATCTCCTGGCTCAAAGCAATGGAGTCATCGCCCACGGTAGAGCCTCCCTGAAGGCCCTCTGAAAGCTCCGTGGCGCTGAGCTCAAGCTCCGGATTCGGAAGAGCCCTCTCCTGAATCCAGCGACCTCGCGCCGCCTCCACCTCCTGGCGCGCCTGCAGCAGTTGCGGGTTCTGCCGCCACGCTATCGCCAGCGCCTCCTGCAGCGAAAGACTGCGCGCCTCCTCGGCGATCACTGGAGGCGCAACAAAAGAAAGCAGAACGAATACAAGGAAACCTCGACAAAGCATGGGCAATCCTCTGAGCAATCATGCGCAGCCCTCTGCCCCAAGGCAGAACGAAACTGACGCACCGGCTAAGGGAAATGCGGGAGCTTACGAGAGGAACTTCGGAGGCGGAACCGGCTGGTCGAGAACAGCCTGATCGTGCAGAAGTACGAGGTCAAATGTGGTGACGTGCTCTTCTTGAGGGGCCAGTCGCGTCGCTTGTCGCAGCGCAGGCGCAGCAATATGGTGGTTGGCCTGGCAAATAGAACAGTGGTGGATGTCTGCCGTGTGGTAGCCATCGGCATGTTCGATTGCCGCAGCGGTCATGCTCCCTGTCAGGAGCACCGATACCGCTATGAAGAGAATCCGAAGTAGAGAGCGCCTGGGCATCTTGCTGCAGAGTATACCATACGAAATGGCAACTGCGAATGCCGGCTCAAAACGTCACGACGCGATCGCTTGCTTTGACGATGTCGTACATGTCCTGCATGGTGGAAATGGGACACCTGTCTGAGCTTTCCTTGCCTCGCGATGTGATGCACGTTCCGCATGCAAAGATCTTGCCGCCGTATTGCAGGAGCTTCTCGGCCTGCTCAATGGTATTGAACTTATCCGTGCTCATCTGCTCATATTCCACGCCTTTACCCGTAAGAAACACCTTTACGCTGTCCTTCTGTCCCAGGGCGAAATTGGCAAATCGCAGCGCGTTCCAGCAAGTTTCCGCATCGTTGCTTGAAATAATGACGCCGATTTTCATTGTTCAGCTCCCTTCTTCATCACAATGCCATAGTGATACGGCTTCAAATCGTGACGAACCGGCGCAACAAAACCTGCCTGCTTGGCCCAGGCAACACACTGCTCCGGCTTGGGCCGGATGCTCATGGAAGGCCCTCTTGGCGTCGTGGGGTCATAATTCCAGTGAATGATGCCGAGCCGGCCTTTCGGCCTGAGAATCCGGTGAGCCTCCTGCAACAGGGTCTCCGGCTGCTCCACATGGAGGATATTGAAGAGCATCACATAGTCGATGATGGCACTCCTTAACCCGGTGCCGTCTGCGACGAAGTCACGCAAGACGGTCTTAACGTTCCGCAGGCCATGCCGTTGGGATGCCTCCTCCGTGATGGCGATCATTTCTGCCTCGATATCCATGGCATAGACGGTTCCATTTGCCACTTTCGCCGCCGGAATCGTGAACGTGCCGTAACCGCAGCCGAATTCCGCCACATCCAAGACGTTGTGATCCACACCCATAATCTTGAGGACTTCAGCGGGCTTGAAGAAGTCTTCCCAGGCCTCTTTGGCCGGCATGCCGCTTTCTCTGCCCCTCATATCCGCTCCAACATCCGCTTATATCGCTAAGCTACACGGCACGAAACACCCATCCCAACAGACCGCCGCCAACCATCAGCCAGACGGTGTTGATTTTCCACCGCAGCCCCATAATGACAGCGATGAGCGCAATCAGCCATCCCCGCCAGTCACCCAACGCAGTGCGCGCCAGCTGAACGAGTACGGCTACCATCAAGGCGACCGCACTGATATTGACGGCATCCAGAAACGCCGCTGCCCAGGGGGATCGGCGCAGCCGCGGAACAATCGGGTTAAGCGCAGCGACGAAGAAAAAGGACGGCAGGAAAATGGCAATGGTTGCAACGAACGCTCCGGCGGGGCCTGCGAGGATATACCCAACACAAGTAGCCGTCGAGAGCACGGGGCCCGGTGTAATCTGTCCGATGGCAACCGCATCCAGCAGTTGCCGCTGTGTCAGCCAGCCATAGTCACGCACCAACCCGCCCTGCAGAAACGAAACCAGCACATAGCCGCTGCCGTAGAGCACGCTACCGATCTTTAGAAAGAACAAGCCCAGCTTGCCCAGAGAAACAGGCACGGCCATGCTGGCCGCACCGGTTGCGTGCCCTAGGGTGGAGGCGGCAACCGCAGCATCTTTGCCGAAGATGCCCAGCCCTGCCGCGAATAATACTGCCGCCACCTTTCCGGCCTGTTTGCCCTTCTTGGAGCCAGCGAGCAACAACCAGCCCATGCCCCCAATACCGCCAAGGAGCAGTGCCAAGATTTCGTTCATGCCTAACAAAGCAGCCGCCGCAACGCCGATTCCAATCAGTAGCAACGGCCCTGTCTTCGCCGCCGCCTTGCCCAGCCGCCAGACGGCCGTGAGAATGATCGCAATGACCACAGGCTTGATCCCCGTCAGAAATGGTGCCGCCTTCGGCAGCGAGCCGAACCGGATGTAGGCCCAGGCAAATCCGGTAGTAATCAGCGCGGCAGGCACAATAAAGCACACGCCTGCCACCACCAGCCCGAGCCATCCAGCCCGGATATACCCGACATGGATCGCCATTTCAGTGGAATTGGGCCCGGGGATGAGGTTCGTCGCACCCACCAAATCAAGGAAGCGCTCCCGGGTTAGCCATCGGCGCCGATGCACTACTTCTTCCTCCATGAGCGCGATGTGCGCCGCCGGCCCGCCGAAGCTGATCATGCCCAGCTTAAGGAACAAACCCGCCAATTCGCGCAACCGCTTCAAGAGAGATCGGCGTTTCGCAGAATCAGAAACTGTATCGAACTCTGCCATACACGTCGTCATTGTCTTCAAGCTGTCCGAACTCGGTCCAGTCATGCTGGCCGAAGAAGACATTGGCTCCAGCGGTGGCCTTCCACTGATCATTGATCTGCCATGCGAGCCGGGGGCGCAGATGCGCGTCATCATCGGTTGGTGAGTAAAAGGCAAAGAAGGACGCTTCAAGGGTCTGGAGCCAAAAGAGTTTCGTGATCCGAAGGGTCAGCAGCTGTCGGAACTGATCACGCGGCACATCGCCGGGCTGGACGCTGGCCTTGAACTGAGTGAAGCCTAGCATCTGCTCAACATCATATTGCACCCCGATGCGGAGATCCTTCGGCAAATCGCGCTCATAACCTGTCAGGTACTTTATGGAAGCGTTTTCGATCAGGCGGTTTTTCCCGCGGCGATCCTCGAGGGAATCGAAGTAGCCTACTTCGCCATAGGTAATACCGCCAATCGCGGGTGCAGGACCCCGGAGGCTCGCCCCGTAGACCGCAAGCTCCGGATAGAACAACTCCTGGGCATCCTGGTTCTTGATGCCCATGGCGTGCTTGAAGAATCCTCGAAACGCATACCCGGCAATCTCATAGCCACCGACGGTCCGGCTGACCCGGCCGGCGATCTCGGTGTTCTTTGGCTGGAACGATGGCTCGGTCAACAGGTGATTCGACTCCTCCCCAGCCAGGCGGCCAAGGAAGCTGTCAAAGAAGCTTAAGCGGTCTCCGGTGATGGAGGTGTCCGGTGCAAAGAACGGGATGAGGACCAAATCGAGCGAGGCCCAGGGACTAAAAAAGGAGAGCTTCGCCGCGTCAGAAGGCACCTTGAGATACTCATCGTCCCTGCCGATGAAGAACGAGACAAAGTCTTTCGGAAAAAGATCGTTGATAAAAAGCAGATCGCCGGTGCCCCACGTGAGGATCTGCCGGCCCAGCTTGACGTCCACCCAGGTGAATGGACTGCCCGAGACATGCGCCTCACGGATCTGATATCGGAGGGCCTCGTCGTACTCATCAACGACAAGATCCCCCTTATAGAAGAACTTAGGGCTCCACGAGGCCAACGGCGCTGATCGGCTCGGCTGCCAGGCGGCTTTCAATTGAAGCCGCTGCTCAAGGACGTTGAACTCGTCCTTCTGCGTACGCTCATCCCCTAGGAGCTTCGGGCCGTAGAGCGCTTCGACAAAACCGTGGATCTCTGGAGCGTTCGCGGCCCGTGCCGGCGTTTGGAAACACAAAAGCCCCGCAGCAGCTACGGTAATAGCGTGGAGGAACACCGCCTTAGCGGATCCACTGTGTCGGCGGGCTGCGTAGGCTTCGCTCTTGGAAGACATCGGCTGAAAGTCCTATATCGTAGGAGACCGCTTGCAGCGCAATCTCCGTGAACCGTTCGTTGCCCAAGTCTTTCATCACCGCTTTCGTGATGGTGGGCGTGCCTTGAATCGTCTGGATCTCCTGCGCCTCATAGACCTTGTACAGCTTGCCCTGAAGATCGTAATGCTCCATTTTCAGCGGCAGGTGCGTGGCCTTATCAATCCAAAACTTCCGAGCACTGAACTCCACCCCCTCGGGTCGTTTTGGTGTGCTCTTCACCACGAACGCGGCATGCTCTCCGACAGCCTCCTCACCCGCAAGCTCATGGGTATCCTCGTCAAGATCCCGGCCGGACACATCCTCGTAGGTGAAATCGGAGCCGGCGAAGCTGGTGCGCTTGTCAGACGTGGCAATCCGCTTAACCAAATCAACGGCAGGGACATAGAGCCATCGGTCATCATTCCGGCCCGGGTGTTTTGCGACCAGAAAGCTCATCCCCTCCACATCGGCGGGCTCACGAAAGTAGAGGTAATAGGACTGCTCACCCCCATCGGCCTGATCCAAGCGCAGCATGGTCAGATGTCGCTTGCGCACTTGGCCCTGGCGGTTGACGATGCGCATGAGCACATCTTCCCTGACATCCTTACCGGCGTAGTAATAGGTACGGAGCATCTGCTCCATCACAGAGCGACCACTGGGAGATTCGGCTGCCTGAGCAGCCTGATTCATCCACACAGTGGCAGACAGCACAAGCGCAAGCAGCATAGACGTGACAGGTTTCATGTGACACCTCCCTTGAGCAATACTCGCTTCAACAGCTGGATCAACGCCGGCAGGTAGATAACACTCATGACCGAGGAGAGGATCATGATCGCCGCCATGAAGATGCCCACGGTGATGTAAGGGGTGAGGTCCGCGAAAGCCATCACGGCAAACCCCAGCGCAAACAGGATCGCATTGAGAAAAATACCCTTGCCAGGCCGCATGACCGTCCAGACGAGTGCCGCCTTCAGGTCAGGCTGCTCCTGATACCGTTGTTGGAAGCGGCCGACAAAGTGGATCGCGAAATCAATGGCCATGCCAAGAGAGAGCGTGGAGAGGACAGCCACCGGCATGTCGAAGTCCTTGCCGATCAGCCCCACCACCCCGTAGATGACCGCGATCGTGAACAACAGCGGCAGGAAACTCACCAACCCCCAGAGAAAGGACCTGGTCTCGATGACCAACAGGATAAAGACGAGCACCAATCCCCAGAGAAAGCTTTGGAGCATCCCCCAGAGCACTTCATGGTTCCAGACCATGTTGAAGTAGGCGATACCGGCAGGTTTCACGATGGCCCCATGAGGCAGGGGATGCTGAGCTAGGTACGCCGTTGTGCGAGCCATCACCTGCTCCATGACCCCGGCATCCCAGCTTTTCAGTTGGAGGATGATATTCGCTTGCTGGAGCGAGAAATCGACGACGTTATCAAGGTGGCGCGGTTTGGCGGCAGATTGCAGGAGGAACAGGTATTGGCCGACCTCGCGAGCGGACTCCGGGATGCGCTCGAAAGCGGGATGGTCATCGTGAAGGACCCGGTTGACCCGCTTAATGTAGTCCGCGACAGACATGGTCTTGCCAACAAGCGGGTCTTGTTCCAATTCCTGCTGGAGGCCCTCAATCTGGCGCAGCATCGCCGGCTCTCCCATCGCCCCCTCTGTTTGCGCCTGCACCACCAGATAGGCGGTGGACGTCCCACCCAGGCGCTCATTCAGCACCCGGTCAGCCGTCCTCACAACGCTGTGGAACTTGAACCAGTGCACCATATTGTTGTTGACGTGAATGCGCGCAAGACCAATCGCTGCCACGACGAACAATCCCAGGCCTGCGAAGAGAATCGCCTTCGTCCTGCGCACGCAGAACTCACCCAGACGCGCCAGCCACTGAAACGACGAACGCTTCGTGGCGGCCTGTGGCTGTGTCATCTTCGCGATGCGCTCGTTCGGCATCAGCATGAGGATGGCCGGCACCAGGGTGAAGCTCATGAGCAGAATGACCACGGTGCCGAAGCCAATGACGAGGCCGAAGATTTTGACTGGAATAATGGCTCCGGTGGCCAGCGCGGCGAAGCCCACCGCCGTCGTGACGTCGGAGTAGAACACCGGACCCCCGACTGCCGCCATTGTTTCCAAGACGGCTCGGCGCTTGTCCTTAACCTCCCGGACGCGAAAGGCGAACTCGTTGAAGATGTGGACCGCATCCGTGGCGATCGCCATCAGAAAGACCGGACTCATGGAGCTCATGATGTGCACGGGATACCCTAACCCAATCAAGCCGCCCAAGCTCCAGATGATGCTGATCATGGCGACACTCATGTTCGCCAAGATCACCGTGCGGCTGCGGAACATCAGCCAGAGGGCCACACACATGACTATCCCGGCAATCGGCGAAAAAAGCGCCATCTGCCGGAACATCTCTGCGCCAAAGGTGTCGCGGGCCACCGGGTCACCGGCGACGTAAAACTGCTCATCGCCAGGCCCCTTCGGAAGCAAGGCGCGGATCTCATCCGCCACCGCCTTGCCATTCGCGGTGGGTTCAATGGGGATGAAGATCGCCGTTGCGGTAGCATCAGCCGAAATCAGGCGGTTAGCTAAAAGGGGGTTGCCCAGGATCTCCTCCCGAAGCCGTAAGAGCTCTCGTGCAGATTGCGGAATGTCTCCTACGGCGGGCTTGACGATGAGCTCGCCATTGCCTGACGTCACATTGTCCACGCTGGTCAGGCTGTCCACGTCACGCGAGAGGACCCCTGGAATCCGCTGAATCGCCCGGGTCAGCTCCGCGACCCTCTTGAGCGTACGCGGATTGATCACGCCCCCAGGATGGACGATGCCCAGCACAATGACATCCGGATGCAGGACAAATGCCCGCTCGACTTGGTCGTTGTACTGCCGAACCGGCGAGGTGGCTGGGAGCATGTGCTTAGGATCGGTATCGACGGTGATCTTCGGAAACTGCGCTCCGAAGAGCAGCGTGACCGCGAGGGTCAGACCAACGATCAGTCGAGGATGGTCAGCAGAAAACGCTGAAAGCAGACGCAGCCAGCGCATCTCACCACCAGCCAAGCCTCAGGGGCTTCGTAAACGCGCGGGTGCTGAACAGGCCAGCCAGGGCCAAGATCAGGAGATTCGCAAGCAGCGGAAACGGACTGAAAACCTGTAAGCCTAGCAGGACGGTGGCGATCATGAGAAACAGACAGGTGGCTGCTAACCGCTTGCGGAAGAGGCGAAGCGGCTTGATCTGGGCGGCAATCTCTTGCGGTACAGGATCGCACGTCACCTGGCTGAACAGCTTCTCGATCTTTGGCTGGATACGTAAGTGGACGACAGACAACAATGCCATGAGCACGAAAAGCAGAAGAAGCTTCAAGACGAGGATGGCATTCCAATGCCAACCCAGTTTCCACACAAGCCACAGGCCCGTCAGAAGCGCGGTGAGCTGGAAAATATAGCAGCGGAGGGCGTTTTTCCCAACCATGGTTTCCATGTAGCGATCGACCTGATAGACCATCTGAGGGCTGAAGAGGGCTCGCTCGTTCACGATGATGAGCGAATACAGCGGTGCCGCCATAAAAACGACGGTTAGGATGTGGAGGAATCTCACGAAAGCATCGACGCTCTCCATGGCTACTTCCTCCCCGCTTGTTTAATCAGCCGTCCGCCTTCCGCCAACTGCTCCAGCAAGACTTCCCGCAGAATGTCACAGGCTTTCAGCATTTTGGGATTGGCGCACCGGTAGTAGATGTTGAGCCCCTCGCGCCGCGTGGCCACAATCCCCCGCTGGCGCAAGATAGCCAGATGCTGGGAGAGGTTTGCCTTGCGGAGCTTCAGTATTTTGGCGAGCACGTGAACGGATTGCTCCCCGTGCTGCAGAGCGTTGAGGATTTTCAGTCGTATGGGATTCGCCATGGCCTTGCAGACTTCTGCATGCAGGGTAAACAACCGGTCTTCCATTGAACTCATCCAGTCTCCTTAATGTTCATTAGTTTCGAATCTTCGAATGTATTAAACCAAAAAGAAGGACCCCTGTCAATGGCTTTCCTGGGATTCACATTAGCAGCCAGTCCGGGGCACCTCAGAAATCACCAGCTGGCCGCATTGCATTCTAATGGGCCAATGCTCTGAATGAGCAGATTTGGAGAGGAAGAGAGGTTCGGGGCCAATAGCCAAGACGCCCTAACCCTTTACGACGCGCCAGTGACGCGATGAATTAACTGCTGGGCTGGGAACTGCGATGCCTAAATGAAGAGAGGTTATTTCGACGCAAGGAAATGGCTGACTCTCTCGGACGAACTCCGAACGTATTTTGAGCGCCGCGACCTGCCGAAGTCAATTGGGCACTGAGGCCGCTGCGTAGGCGCGCCCTCCTG
>JAGVGS010000121.1 GCA_020057015.1 Candidatus Omnitrophota bacterium
CATCCGCTCGGGGTGCGCAGGCGGGCTTCTGCGCGCGGCGTGCTGGTGCCGGCACGTACCGGGCGTGTGAGCACAAACCGCTGCGGGTCGCGAGTGGCCAGGTCCGGGCTGACGCGATGCTCCGCGTCGACCCAGGGCGGCACGCAACTGAGTTGCTGGCGGCTGGCGGTCAACACTTCAAGGCAATCCTTGATGCCATAGGCTTCGTACGAGCCGTCCACGAGCTCTTGCAGCGTTTCATCGACGGTTTTTTGCAGCCAGACGTCTGATTGCACCACGTCATACGTCGCCAGCAGCGTGGCCAGCGCCCCGGTGATGGTCCCGACGACGATCGTGGTCAGCCCCAGCGCAATCACCAACTCGATGAGGGTCAGCGCGCGCCGGCGTGGCACCGTGGGGCTCATTCCACGACGCTCCAATCGAAATCCTCCACCGCGGTCACCAGCTCGAGCACAGGCTCGGTATCGAGCGTGCGCACCCCCCGCCGCGTGCTCTCCTTCAAGACCGCGACGCGCACCTCGAGCGGGTCGCGATGCAGCTCGAGGCGACGGCGAATGCGCCAGCTGCGATGGTTCAGCACCCGGGCCGGTTCGGTCAACGGCGGATCCCAGACTTCGGCACCCAGGCGCTTGAGATGGGCTTTGGTCGGGATCCCGTTTTTCATGCGCTCCAGCCCTTCCTGGGCCAGTTGCCGCGCCGTGGTGAGCTCATCCAGCGCATCGGCCGTCTCCATGGCGGTCATGTACATCCGCAGCAAGGGCACAAACGCGATCCCGATGATGGCCAAGGTCATCAGGAGCTCGATAAAACTCAGACCCGAGGGGTTACTCCGGGGTCGGCGGCTCGGGCGCATCGCGCTTCTCCCGCCAGAGGTTTACGCCCACCCCGGTGCCGGCCACGGTCCCGAAGGTGGCGGTGCCGGGCACCGCCGTCAGCACCGGGGTGGACGCCGGGGTCACGGTCACCGTCTCGGCAGTCGTATCCGTCACGTCCAGCGTCGCGGTGCCATCGGTCAGGGTCACGGGAGTGCGGGTCGCCGTGGCAGTCGCAGAGTCATCCTCGGTGGATTCGGTGAGGGTCACCGTAAAGGTCGTGCTGTCATCGGTGCTCAGTAATTCTCCTGCGCTATCGAGCGCGCGCACGGTGAGCAGCACGGTGCTGCCGATTGGTCCTTGGTTCGAGAACACGGTGATCGTGCCGGCTTTGACATCAAACGCCTTGGACGTGCCGGTCACCGTCGCCTGCGCGGTATCCGTGGTGGTGACCGCGGCGTCATCGAGCGCGCTGGCCGCCGAGAGCCCCTCGAACAGATGCGCCCCCAGATCGGTCAGGACAAAGGGGTAGTTGTCCGGCAGCGTGAGGCCGCTGCCGGTGAACGCGATCGTGCCTTGGTAGTTGGGCACGGGCGCGTCGGCATAATCCCGCGCCGTCACCGTCGTGCTAAAGAGTTCGTCCACGTAATAGAATGCCCGCGACGCCGGCGGCGTGGCCGGGACAACCTGCAGGTCCTTCGGCAAGAAGGTCACTGCGGAGGAGCTGCCGGTAGCACTACTCACTCCGCTGGCAGCACAGATAAGCTGGACCGTGCCCCAACGGTTATAGGTCAGGTCGATCAGGGTCGAGACCCCCGCCGTCCAGTGAGCGGCGGTGAGGGAGGTCACGCTGACACTGCCCCCCTGGGCGCTTGCTGGCGTCACTTCAGTGACGCCCAGCGTCGCGGTCCCCTGATAGCCTGTGCACGTGCTGCCATCGGCTTTTTTAGCGGTCACCGTCAGGGTGAAGGGTTTGTTGACGACATGCTGCGCCGCACTGCTGTGCTCGAGCGCACTGGCCACGAGCCCGAAGCTACGGGGGACAAAGACCACGCTCTCCGACGTGCCGGTCTTGCTACTATCATCGCTTTGCGTCGCTTTTATGGTGATCGTGCCGCACTCGGAATAGGTTTGGCTGCTCATCGTGGCCACCCCATTGGTGAAACTCGCGGTCGCCGTGGTGCCCAGCGTCCCGCTGCCTGCCACCGGCGCAATGTAATTCACGCTGAGGTTCACGGTGCCGGCAAACGTCGTCAGGGGAGTGCCATTGGAGGCCAGCGCGGTCACGGTCATGGCAAAGCTGCTGCCTACGGTTTGCGGCGAGGTCGCCGTCACGCGAAAACTGCTGGGGGCCGCCAGCAGGGTCCATTGCTGGGTGGCATCGGTCCAGCCCTGAGAGGGGGTCTCACTCACCGTCAGCGTGGGGCTGCCGACATTCGTATCGCGGTAATACACCGTCACGGTATGCTGGCCCGAGGGCAGCGTCACTTGGGTGATAGTGCTGCTAAAACTGCTGCTCGTGGCAAATTGCCCCCCGGCCGAGGAGGAGGTCAGGTCCAGTGTCGTGTCGGCGCTCACCGCCAGGGCCGTGTTGTCGGCCGCTTGGGTCTGCATCGTAATGGCGCTGGAAACCTGATTTTGTCGGATCGTTTGCACCCCACTCGTGAACGCAAGCTGGGTTATCGCCGGACTTTCGGTGCCCGCGGTGGCTGAGGCGCTGCTGGCGCACGCATGCGCCCGCAACGGAAACAAGCCGGTCGTACCAAAGGCCCACAGGCTGGTGTCCTCTGTCGTATGGCTGCGCTCCGCATCGGTCACCGAATCCTCTTCAATGTGCTGAATCACTTGGGTGGTGTTCACACTGTCGATGGTCGCCCACCCGCCATCAGCTTCGTCACGCCGGCGCTGCTCGTTCATGACCGTCGGCGCGCTGGCAAAGGTGGTGCTGAACGTGGTGGTATAGGTCCCGTTGGTATGGCCCCGGACGTTGTCGCCGCTCGTGCGTGTTTCGTAGGTCAGTCCGTTGGCCGCGCCGGTTTGGCTGTTTTGCATGGCGATCCACCCCAGCGTTTCGGCCGCATGGCCACCCGCAATCTCTGCGCGCTCGAGCGAGGTTTGAAACGTCCCTGTGCCGACATTGCGGATGGCCTCGGTGACCCAGGTACTGCTGTTTTCGCTCTGCGCCTGAGAAAACACCACCGGGGCGGCGCTGAAGCTATGGCTGTACGTCACCGTGCTGAAGCTCACCCCGGCCCCGGCCAGCGCGTTGGAAGAAAACGCGGCCGCTTCCACCAGCTCGCCTTCCACGGTCTGGTGACGGCCATTTTCGACGACCAGATAGTTCACCGTATTGGTGCCCGCGGTGCCGCTGGGTCGCTGCATGCGTAATTGAAAGCTGCTGCTGCCCACATTGCGGATGCGGGTGGAGACATCCAGGTCATCGCCCGCTTCGACGTAACTGGCCACGACCACCGGGCTCGTATACGTCCCGAGCAGCGCGATCGTGCCAAAACTATCCGTGGCGCTGGTGCTGCCCACCTCCGCATTGACCATCGTCGCGGTGAGGTTGCTGCCGGCCGTGGCCGAGGCGTTGCCGTAATACAGGTAGATCGTTTTGCTGCTGGCCGCTGGCGTGCTGGGCAACTTCACCCAGATGCGCGTGGTGGTGGTATTGATGCCGGATTCGAGCCAGTAATTGAGTGCCGTGAGATCATCCGAATCCGTGAACCGAATATCATCGCCATCCGCCTGCATTTTGCCTGAGGCGATGAGGGTGGCGGTATCCACGGGGAGGAGCACCTGGTTATTGGTGCACAGCGCGCCGGTGCTGTTATCGACCGTCACCGGGCGCTTATAGTCGCCCAAGAAGGTGGCCGTGTTGACGCTGAGGGCTTGCGTGCCATCGGTCCAACCTTGCGAAGGCGATTCGGCGATGGTGATCGTCGGGGTGCCGGCGATGGAGTCCCGATAGTAGAAGGTCGCTGTACTGCTGCCTGAGCTGATGGTGACGTTGGTGACGGAAGAAAACGGCGAGGCGCTCAGGCTGAACTCCCCACCGGCCGACGTGGAGGTCAGCGCGATCGTGGTCTCGCTGCTGACGGGTTGCGCCGCGCTCAACGCATTCTGCGTTTGCAGAGTGATCACACTCGTCACGTTGCCCTGCTTCACGGTGGGTGCGCTACTGGTAAACACGAGCTTCGAGATTGGCAGCGTCACCGTGGCCGTGGGTTGGGTCGTGGCGTACTTGCGCAGAATGAGCGTATTTTCCTGCTCAAACGCCACCAAGCTCGCGCGCGCGTTGCCGTGGCTGCGCTCCACATCAAACACGCTATCTTCCTCGCCATGCATCACGGCTTGGGTCGTGGAGCCGCTCTCCGTCACCACCCAGGCGCCATTGTTGCTGGGCCGGCTTTGCAAATCCAGGAGCACCACCGGTGCGTCGGCAAAGGTTTGCGTATAGGTGTACGTCAGGTTGCCGTTGTCATGGCCCTGCACGCTATTGGCGGTCCGCCGTGTCTCAAAGGGATTGCCGTTGATCGTGCCGGTGAGGTCGCGCGTCATGGCAATATATCCCAGGGTCTCGGCCGCGTGGCTGCCGCTCAGTTCCACCCGCTCCAGCGTCCACTCAAAACCCGAGGTGGCGAAGCTGCGCAAGGCTTCGGTCACCCAACCGGTGTCATTCTCGGTTTGCCCTTGGGCGAAGACCACGGGCGTGGCAGGAAACGTGTGTTGCGTCGTCACGGCCGTCCAGGCATCAGCGACCCCGTCATTCTGCCCCACCTCGGTAGAAACCGAAGCGGTATTGGCTTCGAGCAGGAGGGTGCCGGTGAGGGGTTGATGCCGGCCAGTCTCTAGGACCAGATACGGCACCGTTGTGGCGTTAAACGCCGTGCCGCCGGCTTGATGGAGCTTCACTTGGAAACTGGTCGTGGTGACATTGCGCACGCGCGTGGCCACATCCACGTTATCGCTGCCCTCCACCGGGGTGGCCACCACCACGGGCGCGGTGTAGGTATTGGCCAGTGTGACCGTTGTGTAGCTGGAACTCGCGGTCGTGATGCCTGTCTCGCCCAAGACCATGGTGCTGCTCAAGCTGCTGCCGGCCGTGGCCGAGGCGTTGCCGTAATACAGAAAGAGGGTCTTGCCTGCCCCGGGAATTGACGGGATGTTCACCCAGATGCTGGTCGAGGCGGTATTCATCCCCGACTCAATCCAATAGCTGAGCACCGTGGTATCGTCGCTATCGAGGAAACGCATGTCATCCCCGTCGGCCTGCATCTGGCCCGCTGTCACAAGGCCGGCGGTATTGAGGGTGAGGTTGACCTGGTGGTTCGTGAGGGCTGTGCCGCCCCCATTGGTCACGGTGACGGTGGCTTGATAGCTCCAGCCGCTGAGCGCCGCTGAGGCCTGAGGCGCCACGGCCATCCACATGAACAGTGCCAGGCACTTCAAGTGCCTGGCACTTCGGCTTCGGCAGGCGGGCATGTCACACTTCTCCGGTGACCCGCAGGACCTCGGCGAGCGTGGTCGTGCCGGCCACGACTTTCGCCAGTCCATCTTGCCGCAGCGTACGCAAGCCGGCGCGCTGGGCCTCCTCGCGCAGGCGATTGGCCGGGGCTTTTTCAACGATGAGGGTTTTCAAGAAATCGTTCGGCTGCAAGAGCTCATAGATCCCGCTGCGTCCTTTATAGCCGGTCTGGTGGCATTGCGCGCAGCCTGGGGCGCGCGCCAGGGGCTGCCCTTCGCGCCCGCCGAGCTCCTGGAGCAGGCGCGCTTCTTCGGCACTGGCGGGGGCGGTCTGGCGACAGCCGGCGCAGACCGTGCGCACCAACCGCTGGGCGATCACGGCCGTCAACGATGAGGCGATGAGATAGGGCTCCACGCCGATATCGGTCAGCCGGGAGCAGGCGCTGGCCGCATCGTTCGTATGCAGCGTGGAGAACACGAGATGCCCGGTGAGCGCCGACTGAATGGCGATCTCCGCGGTCTCGCGATCGCGGATTTCCCCGATCATGATGATGTCCGGATCCAGCCGCAGCATCGCCCGTAAGCCGTTGGCGAACGTGAGCCCGGCCTTCACGTTGACCTGCGCTTGGTGGATGCCGGGAATCGTGTATTCCACCGGGTCCTCCAATGTCAGGATGTTGCGCTTGGCATCGTTGATCTGCTGCAGCATCGCGTACAGCGTGGTCGTTTTGCCCGAGCCGGTGGGGCCAGTCACCAAGACGATGCCGTACGGCCGTGCGAGCACCTGCCGCAGCGCGGCGAGGAGTGGCTCCCCGAGGCCGATCTGCTCGAGCTTCAGCAGCCCGGTCGATTTGTCGAGCAACCGGATCGCCACATGCTCCCCGAAGAGCGTCGGAAACGTGGCGACGCGAAGATCCACGGCGCGGCCGCCGTGCGCCCACGCAATGCGGCCATCCTGCGGCAAGCGTCGTTCGGCGATGTTCATCTCAGCCATGATCTTGATGCGCGAGACGGCGCCTAATTGCAGCTGTGCCGGCAGCACCTGGGGCATTTGCAGCACGCCATCCACTCGGTAGCGGCAGAGAAACTGTCCCTCCTGGGGCTCGAGATGCACATCGCTGGCGCGCGAGGCTAAGGCGTCTTCCAGCACGCGCTGAATCAGCGCAATGACCGGGGCCGCGCTGGCGAGCTCGACTGAAGGATCCCCCTCAGCGTCCCCCACGGCTCCGGGGAGACTGCGGGGATGCGCGGATGGGGCCTCAGCGCCCTTAGCGGCAGCCTTCGAGGACGCCGGCGCTTGGACCGGCACGGCCCCATAATGCTGCTCCAGCGCCTGTCGGATCGCTGAGGGGGCGGCGATCGCCGGCTGCACGTTCAGTTTCGTGGCTCGGGCCAGGGCATCAATCGCCGCGACATCCAGGGGATTGGCCATGGCGATGGTGAGATTATCGCCGATCTTAAACAACGGCAGGATCTGCCACCGGGCGGCCAGCGCGCGAGGCACGAGTCGGATGGCCGCCGGGTTGATGGTGAACGTGGCCAGGTCCACATACGTCATCCCGAGCTGCTCCGCGAGGGCCTCGGCCACTTGCGCCTCGGTGACCATCCCGCGCTTCACCAAAATCTCGCCGAGGTGACGGCCGGTGCGCTGCTGCTCTTCCAAGGCCTCCTGCAGCTGACCCGGCGTGAGCACGCCTTGTTTGACGAGGGCTTCTCCCAGCAACTGTCGCTTATCGGCCATGGGGGGACCCGCTAGAGCGCGCTATAGATGATCTCCACGGTGCGCTGGACCTGGTTACTTTCACCCGTCGCCGTAATCGTCGAGCGCTGGAAGTCGTGCGTCGCACGGCAGCGGCCCGGACCGACCGCAGTCAACGCGATATTGCCGATCCCGTTGCCGTCAAAATCAGCCCCGCGCCGAATTTCCCGCAGCGCGTGCGCGATCCCGGCCTCGGCGAGATAAAGGGCTTGCAGGCGGTCCACCTCAAGCTGCGCGCGCACTTGCCGCGCCTGCACATACGCCAGCAAGCTCGCCCCCAGCAGCGAGAGGAACACCAGCACGCTCAGGGCCAGCAAGAGCGCCGTGCCGCGTAGCGGGCGGCCTACCAGGTCGCCGGGTCGTCGTCGGCAAAACTGCCCCATCGCTTCCCCAGCGGCCCGGTGACATTGAGGACCACATCCGCGGTATCGGTCAAATACGCCCAGCCGCCATCGCCCGTGAGCGTCTCGCTGGAGGTTTGATTCAGCGCCAGCCGGCTGCCTTTGCTGTCGCTGATCATCTCGACCGGCAACTCCTTGAGGTAGGGTTTCTTGACCCCGACATCGCTGTAGAACGTCGTGGTGAGCTCCTCTAAGGCGTCCGGGTAGCGGCCTTCCTTGGCGCGAAAGAGATTTACGCGCGTGCGCAGCGATTCGAGATTGGATTTGGTCGCGGTCACCCGCGCCTCGGCATCAAACCCGACAAAGTTCGGAATGATGGTCGCCGCGAGGATGGCAATAATCCCCAGCACGACCAATATTTCAATCAAGGTAAACGCGTCATGCCCGCGTCGCGCACGATCTGGGCGCATCGAGACCCTCCTCTCGGCGGCTAGCTTTGCCGAAATAGTTTCACGAGGCTGAAAATAGGCACGAGAATCGAGAGCGCGACAAACGCGACAAAGCCTCCCAGCACTAAGAGCAACAGCGGCTCGAGCACCGCGGTAAAGCGCTTCACCTGCTGGGCGGTTTCCCGGTCATAGTAGGTCGCGATCTGGGCCAACATCGCCTCCAACTGGCCGCTGCGCTCCCCCAGCGCGATCATCTGAATCACCATGGGCGGAAACAAGCGGCTGCGCTCAAAGGCCGGGGCGAGCGCTTCGCCCCCGGTCACCTGCTGCCGCACGCGCTGCACCGCGTCTTCGAGGACGCGATTGCCGAGCGTTTCGGTGGCGACCTCCAGCGCCTCCAGAATGGGCACCCCAGAGCGCGTCAAGAGACCCAGCGTGCTCGCCAAGCGCGCGGAAGCCACTTGGATCAAGAAGGGTCCTACCAGCGGCAGCCGCAGGGTCTGGGCGTCTATCCGCTGCCGCCACACCGCGTGGGTCTGCGCGCGCTGCCAGGCTCTGAGCCCCAACAGCCCGCCGACCGGCAGCAGCCACCAGCCCCATTGCATCGCCTGGCTGACCGCGAGCAGCAGGCGCGTGGTCCAGGGCAGCGGCACATCGTAGGTCGCAAAGATCCCCATGAACTTCGGGATCACGTAGACCAAAATCAACGTGATGATGACCAGGGCGACCGCGACCACACAGGCAGGGTAAATCAGCGCGGTCACCACGCGCTGGCGCAGCTCCTCTTCCCCCTCGAGGAGAATCGCCAGGCGCTCTAAGACCTCTTCCAGAGTGCCGGCTGTTTCGCCGACCCGCACGAGGCTGACCAGCCGAGGGGGAAACAGCGTCGTATGGCGCCCAAACGCTTGGGACAGCGGCTGTCCGCTTTCCACATCCCGGAGGATAGTCTGCAGCGTGGCACGCAGCAGCGGCTGGGTGGCCTGCGTGCCGGCGCTGGCCAGCGCCGTGGTCAG
>JAGVGS010000022.1 GCA_020057015.1 Candidatus Omnitrophota bacterium
GCTGGGCCTGGCTGTGGCAGCCCCAGTTTGCCCTGGCCGTCGCCGCGGTAGCCGTGCTGGTGGCCATGACGGCCCTCCGCAGCGGCCCCTCGCTCGAGGAGCGCGTGGCGGTGGTGGCCGCGCTGAATGACCCGACGTCCGGTGTGCTCGCCGCCATCGATGACCAAAGCCTGGCCGAAGAGTGGCAAGCCCAGGACCTGCTGGTCCTTGCCGAGGCGGCCACGGGCGATGAGCAGTGGCTCGAGCAGACGCTGCAGCTGTTGGAGCAGTTCGATGAGGATGCCGCCTCCGACGGGGAAGGCTCTGACGAGGATTGGCTCGATGACTTGAAGCTGCTCGACGACGCCGAGCTCTCCGTCCGCTCCTAACTTCGCGGCGCCCGTCGCTGAATGGGCGCTGAATTTTTCTCCCTCCGGGTCTTGTCGCACGCTTGCCCCATCAGGCATACTCTTCCTGTAAGTTGCTCTAGTACGCCACGGCTTCGGTGAAGTTGGATCGCCGGTAGGACCTGCCAGACGGCGATTAGCAACGTTCAACGGATGAGCCGAGCAACCGGTATCGGACCGGGGCTCGGCTTTTTTGTGTCTTGGGGCGGGAGGGGACGAGCATGAAGATGAGCTGGCAAGGGATGGTCCTGGCGGCCGGCCTGGTGACCGCAGCTCCGTGTGTCGCACACGCCACCACCATGGTGTTGGGGGAAGCCCAAGCCTCCCCTGGCCAGTTGCAGGTGCCCCTGCCGGTGTCGGTGGCCATCACCAGTGGGCAGCTCATCACGATGTTCGCCTGGGAGATGAGCTATGATCCCGCGGTGTTGGCCTGGGACTCCGTGGTGCTGGATCCGATCGTGGCCGCCCTGGGCAAGCAAATTCAGACCTATGAGACCGCGCCCGGGCAGGTGCGGCTGGTGATTTACGGCCTCGATCGCCAGGCCTTCACTTCCGGCCCGCTGGCCCAGTGCCTGCTGCGCGTGCTGCCCAGTGCGGCGGCCGGCTCCAGTCTGGTGGGCCTGGCGGTAGCGAGTGCGGCCAATGGGAATGGCGGCGAACTACCGCTGGCAACCGCCGATGGCCGCATCTGGGTGGAGGGGCAAAATGCACCACTGGATACCACGCCCCCGGTGCTGACGCTGACCAGCCCGGCAGATCAGGCGCAATTTGTGGTGGGGACGACCGTGACCGTGGCCGGGACGGCTACGGATGAGGGCGGCCTCAACGGGGTGAAGGTGAATGGCACCAGCGTAATCTTGGCTGCCGATGGCAGCTTCTCGCACGCGCTGAGCAACCTGCCGGCCGGGCCGAATACGATTACGGTAGAGGCGAGCGATAACGCGGGCAATGTGGTGACACTCACGCGCTTCATTACGATGCCGGCGCCGCCGACACCTCCGAGTGGCGCGCTGGTCATCCCGGCGGCCTCGACCACCGCCCGCAGCACGCAATGGCTCATCCGCAACAGCTCCGAGCTGACGTACTGGAATGCGGGGGTATGGCTGGAGCAGCGGGTGGATTTTGGGGCCGGCGGCAGCTGGCAGCTGGGGCTCTTGGCGATGAATAACCCTGGTCTGCTGGGCTTGCCTGCGGGCTATGCGTTCAATTTGGCGGTGGCGATCGATGGCGTGAGCAAGGGGGCCTTGCAGGTGCCAGGCTCCACCACCGCGTTTCAGATCGGCACGAAGATCCTCACGATGCCTGCCGGTGTGCACACCGTGCGTTTTACCTGGACCAATGACTACTGGCTGTCGGGGTTCTATGATGCGAATATCCGCATCAAGGAGGTGGCCTTCACGCCTCCCAGCGCAGCCCCCGCCCCGACGCCTGCGAACGGGCCGGTGGTGACGATTCTCTCGCCGGTGGATGGCAGCACGGTGACCGGGTCGACTCAGACCCTGCGGTTTAGCGTCGAGAATCTCACGCTGAAGGTGAACAGCACCCACCTCCATGTGGTGGTCGACAACGGCTCCACCTGGCACGTGTACAGCACGAGCCCGCTCTACTTGAAGAACCTCAGCCCGGGCCAGCACCGGGTCACGATCACCGCGGTGGACGGCAGTCATGCCGTGCTGAGCGGCACCAACACGCCTGTGACCACGATGTTTACGGTACAATGAGGAGCCTCATGATGACGCGCGCAGGACGTGCACTGTTTCTTGGGCTCGCGAGCGCGCTGGCGCTAGGCTCCCTCAGCGCTGGCGTGGCGGCGGAGCAATCCGGCACCGCGAACCTCCTGATCGATGCGGCCGGTTTACCAGCCGCGAGCGGCACGCCGGTCAGCGGCGGCATTCCGTTTCCCATGGGCGCGGTCATTACCCCAGATCATTTGCGGCTGCAGACCGCGCAGGGCGCGGAAGTGCCGGCCAGCTATCGCGTGCTCGCGGCCTGGCCGGATGGCAGCCTCAAGTCGGTGCTGATCTCGCTGGTGCCCACGGCGCAAGCGGACGCCTACGGGCCGCTCGTGCTGGCGTACGGGCCTGCGGTCAGCCACAGCAGCAGCGGGCCGGTGCAGGTGGTCCAGGACGCCAACACCCTGACGGTGACCTCGGATCTCCTGAAGCTGCAGGTCTCGAAGCAGCGCTTCACGGTCCTTGAGCAAGCCTGGACAGATCTCAATGGCGATGGCACCTTTGCCAGCGGCGAGCAGTGGCTCACTGCGCCCGGGGACCTGGTGATTGTGGACAAGAAGACCGGCCGCACGTTCAAGAGCTCGCTCTGGCTGGCGGCCGATGGATTCACGGTCAGCCTCGTGGAGTCGACGCCGCAGAAAGTCATGCTCCTGTTGGATGGCCGCGTGAAGGGCGTCAATGGCGGCACGACCGTAGACGGCGATGTGAGCCTGCTGCAGGCGAAGCTCTGGCTGACGGTGCAGGCCGGCAGCTCGGTGATCCACGTGCAGGGTACCTTTATCGACACCAAATCTCGCAACACCGAAAACTTCTCCAGCTATGTGATGGAGCTGGATGGCGTGACCCTGGAGCTGCCCACGAGCCTGACCGGAGGCAGTTTTGCCGCCGGCGGCGAGAATGGGGCCGTCTATCAAGGCGCGATTCAGGGCCAAGCCTCGCTGCTGCAGGACGCCTCCACCACCTTTAATGACCAGTTCAGTTACACGTTCAGTTACAGCGGGGTCGGCAGCGGTAGTAAGGCGCCGGGTTGGATGGACGCCTCGACTTCGGTCCGCGGTGTCGCGGCCGGCCTCCACCACTTTTGGCAGAGCTACCCGCGCGGCCTGGCCGTGACGGATGGCGGGCTGGTGAAGCTGGAGTTTCTCCCGCTAGACTCGACCCACAATTTCTGGACCGTGTATCCCGGGGTGGGCAAGACGCACGAGGCGTTTCTCGACTTGCACGCCGGTGGGTATACCACGACGGTGAAGCGCCGCGCAGCGCTGCTGCTGGCCCCGCCGCTGCTGAAGGCGGAGCCGGCGTGGTACGCTGCCAGCAAGGCCTTGGGTCCGATTTCCGCGGCCTCGAGCGCTTCAGGCCACTGGGAAAACCAGATGGTCAATCAGTACAACTGCACGGCGCTGCGCCAGGGCTGCTCGATTCGGGCCCAGCTCTACGGCCAGCGCGATTTTGGCGATGCGCAGCTGGGCACCGGCACGCGCTCGGATGGGACGCAGTTCCCCGAGTATAACGATGGCCACTACGAGGATGGCCATGCCTTCCTGCTGCAGTTTGCCCGCACGGGCGATCGCAAATGGTTCGACTACGGCAAGGGCACGGTGCGTCACCACTATGACCTCGACGTGATGCACACCAAGAACCCGCCGCGCTACCCCGGGTATCCGGCCGGCATGATCCACTGGCATGGGACCAGCGAGCATGAAGGGGTGAACATCGAATTCGGCCATGCGGTGCCGGGCGGGTTGGACGAATACTACCTGCTGACCGGCGATCCGCGGACGCTCGAAGTGATCCGCGAGCAGGGCAATTGGATGGAGTACTGGGCGCGCAGCGGCAGCGGGCGCATCGCCCCGGAGCGCGCGGGCGATCCGATGGGTTATGAGGAGTATGAGCGCGTCGGGGCCTGGACGCTCTATACCCTACTGAAGACCTATGAAATCACCGGCGACCAGAAATACTGGGAAGCGGCTTCCCTCCTGGTGAAGAACACCATCGACTGGTGGAAGATGCCGCAGGATCACATCGTCTTCGACTCCGGCCGGCCGCTCGACACCAGTCAGCCGCCGCAAGAGCAGGCGCTGTACTACCAGCGCTCGGATTGGACTCAGGGCACCGGCTATCCCCTGCCCACGCTGCGGGTGGCCAACTGCTCGCAGTCCACGGCCGCACTGCAAAACTACGCCTATCAGACGCATGCGCCGATTGGCTGGATGAGCGGCTTGCTGCAGACCGCGATGATCCGCTATTACCAGCACCTGGAGCGCCAGGGCAGCGTGTTTGACCGCAGCGTGCAGTACCGCGGCCAAGCGACCCCGGTGCATATCGACACGGCCGAGATGCGGGAGATGCTGATCCAGATCCTCAACATGGTCGTGGACCATGTGTATGCCAGCGCGGCGTATCCGAGCAAGTATCCCTGGCTGAAGAACCTGGATTACAACCATTTCGTCTACAGCATCTGTCCGGAGCGCGCGCCGAGCGTCGAGGATGGCGGCCAGTACCTGCAATGGCCGCTCGTGTTCATCAGTTCGTTCAGCCAATCCGAGGTCTCCGCTCGCTGGCAGGCGCAATGGCCGCAGTTACAGGCCAAGTGGCGCGCCATTGCGCAGATGCAATACACCCGGCTGATCGTGAACAAGCCCGGGCCGCTCACCGGCTACAACGGCGTGCCGAACATGTGGAACATGCCTTTTGCGATCGCGCGCATGGAATCGTTGGGGCTTTTGGGCACTCTGCCGCCGCCGCCGCCGCCTCCGTCGCCGGGGGATGGAGGCGGGGGTGGTGGCAGCGGGGGGACCACGCCGCCGCCGCC
>JAGVGS010000100.1 GCA_020057015.1 Candidatus Omnitrophota bacterium
CGAGGACACCATCGCCCCTCTGGCCGCAGCGGCGCTCGCCGGGCTGAGTCGCGCGGACGGAGCTCACCGATAGACGTCCTTCCGATGACCGATGCGAAGGACGAGAACACCGCCTTCGGTCCTCGCATAGATGACTCGGTAGTCACCGACGCGCCATTTGAAGAGGCCTCGAAACTCTCCGGTGAGGGGGATGCCGGCGTTGGCATGCTGGGAAAGCGCTCGTTCCAACCGCTCGATCACGCGGCGTGCGGCTGGTTTATCCAAGCGTTTCAGATCAGCCGCTACCGAGGCTTTGTACGAAACCTTAAAAGCCAAGGCGCTTCCTCAGCTCGGCTCCGGAGAGGACCACGTCATCCTTGTCGTGCAGCCGGTCGAGGGCAAGCTGGTAATCCGCATATTCCACCAAGTAGGTCTCAACCGCCTTACGGACAAGATAGCTTTTGGGGCGCTCGAGCGCCGCGGCCAGCTGGCTCAGGCGCTGCGCGAGCCGGCTCGGCAGCCGGAGGGACAGGGTGCTGGCCATGGATCGTCCTCCTTGTATGACGTAAGTATACTATGTAATACATTGAATTACAACGGTCGCTCTTTGCGGCTTCGGAGACGATTACTGCCCTAGCGCCTGATCGATCATCCTCACGGCAGCAATATTGCCGGCCTTCTTAAAGACTCGACGAGCCTTAACGTAATATTCCTGGGCCGCCGCGGTCTCATCACGCTGTGCGCTCAAGATACCCATACCTAGATTGGCATTAGCATTGTCAGATTCAAGCTGCAGAGCCTTCTCAAAACGTAACGCCGCCTCGGAAGGTTGGTTTAACGCCATCTGAGCGTGGCCTAGGCCAGCTTGCGCGTCGGCATGATTTGGATTAATCGTGATTGCTTGCCCGTAACTCACTACTGCCTCTTGATGCTTGCCTAGTTGGTTGTACGCTATCCCCAGGATAAAGTACGCTTCAAATTGATTGGGATTTATCCTTAAAGCCTTTTTGCCAGCATCAACCGCTTGCTGGGGCTGTCCTTGCAGTGCATACGTTTCGGCCAGTCGAGTCCAGTTCCCATACTCGCCCGGATCCTTTTGAACTGCTGCCTGCCAAAAGGCAAGCTGCATTTCTGGGCTCTCAAATGTTGGATTCAAGGTTATCGCACTCGGACTGCTCTCTTCCGCGGCAACCGTATTCAGCGGACCGGAAAAAAGGTTGCCCACCAGCAGCCCTATCAACAACATGCCGCCCGGAAACCTCTCCTGCGACATCTCCATCGAGTGTACCGGCATTCTCTCTCCTCCTATGAATACCAACATTCAACGCACGCATGGTGGCCATCGGCTTGTGGCCGCTTCTTCGCTCTTACTGGCGGGCGGTGCGGATGGCGAGGGTTTGCTTAAACCGCACCCAGGGAAAGCTATCGCCCGGGCATTCGGTGCTCTTGCCGCGCACATCGCGATGGCGGATGATGCGCGTGGAAGGAATTCGGTAATATCCCCGCAGCTGCTCGACGAGGGCGGCGAGCGAGGCCAGCTGCGCATCCGAGGGCCGGCGGTGGGTGAAATCGCCCACGAGGCAGATGCCGATGCCATGCTCGTTCATGCCCCCGGCATTGCAGTGCGCGCCGTTTTGCTGGCGCTTCCAGCGCGGCCCGATCTCAATCTGCCCATCGGCTTTGCCCATCGTGCCGTTATCAATCAGGAAATGATATCCCAGCCCGTTGGTCCAGCCTTTGCGGCGATGCGCCCGGTCAAAGAGGCGCGCGTTGCCGGTTTGGGTGGCGGTGTGGTGGACGACGATATGCGTCCAGCGCGTCGTCGGATACATGGGCACGGTGGCTTTCACCACCGGGCGCTGCGGGATGAGGAGCGGCTGGCCGACGTGCAGCTGACCCGGGTCGCTGAGCCGGTTGGCGCGCATGATGTCGTGGTAGGAGACGCCATATTGGCGGCTGATCGCCCAGAGCGTGTCTTTCGGGCGTACCTGGTGCGTAACCATGCCCGGCACGGCCACTGGAGATTGGCGAGCCACAGGCAGGGGGGCGACAGACGGCTGCACGCTGGCACAGCCGGCGGCCACGATCAGGCCGAGGAGCAAGGCGCGACGGGGCATCTCAAGCGTGGCTAGTATAGCGTAAGCGCCTGGGGCGCGCACCGAGTTTGACAGGGCGGGGTACCTTTGCTCTAATAGCCTCAACCAGGGAGGGGCCGATGTTGCAGGGGACTTGGGGCAAGCTGGGAATCGCGATCATCAGCGCGCTGGTGCTGGGCAGCGTGTCATATGCCGAGGAGCGCACGTTCGAGGGCGTGCTGGTCGACCCGGCCACCTATTTGCAGCAAGGACGCTATGACCTCGACTCCACGGAGCTGGCCTTGGATGGCGGGCAGTCGCTGGCTGTGCTCGACCCCGCCACCCAAGCGCTGTACTTGCTGCTGGCTGAGCAGGCCGGCGAAGACCCGAATGAACTAGTCTATGACTTCCTCGATCAGGCGCGCGTGAAGTGCACCGGGGATGTCTATGAGCGCGACGGCGTGCGCGGCCTGGTCCTCAAAAAAGTCGAGCCTCTCACCCCGCCCGCTGCACCGTAACACGGCGCAGTAGCCTTCGCACGTCTCGGACATGGCAGAGTTCGGTCCCGGGTGTCATCACCGTCGCCGTGCCGGCGGCGACGCCCCATCGAAACGCCTCGGTCATTGAGCAGCGCTTCAGCCAACCGGCGAGAAATCCGCCTACGAGCGCATCCCCCGCACCCACGGCCGAACGCACCTTCACCCGCGGGGTGCGGGCCTGCCAGACGCCGCCGGCCATCGCGAGCAGCGCGCCCTCGCCGCCGAGC
>JAGVGS010000169.1 GCA_020057015.1 Candidatus Omnitrophota bacterium
GCCATACGCCACCGCCACCGGCACAGCCAAGGAAACGGTCGCCTCGCCGCTGGTGGCCCCGCCGCTTAAGCCCGCGCCGGCGACCACGCTGGTCACATCGCCACCGCTGCCCACCGCGGCAATCGACCAGGTCTCAGGCGTCTTGGTGATCAGCACGCCGCTGCCCGCGGTCAGGAACGCCTCCGCGGTATCAGCAGCGATAAGCGTACCGTCGGTCACTTCGCCGGATTCAATAGACCCACCCAGGCGAGAGACAGTTGCTGGCAGTCGAGATTCGATGATGGCCCCTTCGCCTGCCAAGGCTCTGAGGAATTCGGTGCTATCCAACCCATCCAGCCGATCGGCATTGAGGGCTGAGCTGACGGAAGAGAGGGCTTGGCGCGGGAGCAGCTCGCCCTGCGCGTCGACCTCCGTGGTCAACCAGAGCGGGCTATTAAAGAGGAAGGTGTCGGGAAACGAGGTGAGGCTGCCCAAGACCACCGAGAAGAGGCCGCGGTCTTCGCGCGCAAAGACGACCCCATGCGCCTCTTCCCAGAGGCGGGTGCCTTCGGTGGCGGCATCATACAGCCGCACGATCACGGCATGCTCGCCGACCAGCGGGGTGCCGTCGGCATCGGTGAGGCGGCCCTGGTAATGGATGGTGCGCGGCACATCGGCAAAGGCCGCGCTGCCGATCATCATCACCAGGCACCCGATCAACCCAGCCCTGTGCGTGCGGATCATGGATCGACTGCTATTCTACGACACCCACGCTTGCATATCCTCAGGAATCGGCGCTTCGATAGTGAGCGTGTGGCCGGTGGCCGGATGCTGGAATGTCAGCTGATAGGCGTGCAGCAGTTGCCGGGCCATGCCCTGTGCGCGCCAGTAGTCTGCCGGATGGCGGCTGTACGCCGGATCGCCGGCCACCGGGTGGCCGACATGGGAGAGGTGCACGCGGATTTGGTGCGTGCGTCCGGTATCAAGTGCCACGTCCAGCAGGGTGTAGTGCGCAAAACGCTTGCGAACCCGGTAATGGGTGACCGCCGTCCGCCCGCCGAGATGCCGGATGCTCATCACCTTGCGGTGCGTCGTGTGCCGGCCGATGGGCGCATTGATCGTGCCGGCATCCAAGGGCAGTACGCCTTCCACCAGTGCCAGATACTTGCGGTGGATCGTGCGTGCTTTCAGCTGCCGCGAGAGGGAGAGCTGCGCGCGCGCGGTTTTCGCAATCAGCAGCAGCCCGGAGGTGTCCTTATCGAGCCGGTGGACGACGCCGGCGCGCGCCAAGGGTGCGCCTGTCGCCTCGCCCGCAGCGCTGGGTCGCTCGCCCAAATGCCACAAGACGGCATTGACCAACGTCCCATCCCAATGGCCAGGGGCCGGATGCGTCACCAGGCCGGCCGGTTTATTGACCACCAGAAGCTCCTCATCCTCAAAGAGAATCTCGAGCGGAATCGGCTGGGCGATCAACGTGATGTCACGCGGGGGGCTGGGCAGTTGGTCGAACTGCGCGCGCACCACATCGCCGGCGCGCAGCTTATAGTTGGGTTTGGCCGCCCGCTCAGCCACCTGGATCACGCCTGCGCGGATGCCGCGCTGGATCATGGCGCGCGAGACGCTTTGCGCGACTTGCCGCGCCAGGAACACGTCGAGCCGCTGGCCGGCATCGCCCGGCGCTATCGTGAAGGTGTACGTGCGCGCCATGGCTGCAGCCACCCCAGACCCACGAGGAGCACCACCAGGCTAATGCCCTGCGGCAGCGTCCAGCCCGAGAATCGCGGCTGGTCGCCTCGGAAGAGCTCGACGCCGGCGCGCAGCAGCGCATAGCCGATGAGATACCAGCCGAAGACCCGCCCGCGCTGGCCCAGCAGGGCCGGCTGCTGCCGCCACAGTACCCCGGCCAGCAGCACGAGGCCTCCGGCTTCGAGCAATTGGGTGGGCACCACGGCCGCGTCATGGCCGGGAAACCACACACCGTACCACGCGTGCGTGGCGACCCCGTAGCAGCAGCCGTTGAAGAAGCAGCCCAGCCGCCCGATGGCATGGCCCAGGGCGATCATCGGCGCCAGTTGGTCCAGCACCGGCAGCAGCGCCAGCCGATGGCGACGGGCATACCACCCCCCGGCGAGGAGCCCGCCTGCAAGCCCTCCGTACCAGACCAACCCCCCCTGCCAAAGCGCAAACACCTCGAGCAGGTGCTGTTGGAAATATTCCCACGCCACCACTACATAGAAGAGGCGGCCGCCGATGACCCCGCCCAGCAGGCCGGTCAGGCAAAAATCAGTCACGTGCTCAGCCGGCAAGGCCCGCTGTGCCGCCGGCAGGCGCTGCGCCTGCCAGGTGGCGAGACTGGAGCTGGCCAGAAACGCCGCCACCATGGCTGCGCCGTAGGCATACACCGTGAAGGGTCCGAGTTTCAGGAGGATGGGGTGCATGATCCGCGCAGGTGGTGCCACAGCAGTAGGCAGACGCCGATGGTGATGGCCGAATCGCCGATATTAAACACGGGCCACACGTGCAGGTCGATAAAATCGATCACATACCCGACCCGCAGCCGGTCGATGAGATTGCCCACCGCTCCGCCCAGCACCAGCGCGTAGGCCCACAGATGGGAGGCAGGCAATGTGGCCGCGGCGCGCAATTCCTTGAGCATCCAGACGATCACCGCCAGCGAGACCGCAATGAACACGACCTGCTGGCCTTTGAAGAGGCCAAACGCCGCACCCGTGTTTTGGACGTAGGTGAACGAGAGCACCGGAGGCAGGAGGGGGAGGCTTTCACCCAGATGGAACGCGCGCACCACCCAGCACTTCGCCAGCTGGTCGGCTACCAGCGTGCCCAAACTGATCAACAGCGGCCGGATAGCTGCGGACGGCCTGGGAGAGGACAGCGGCAGGCTACCGCTTTTGCTTCTTTTCTTTCGAGCGCTGGCACTCGATGCACATGGCCGCGTACGGCACCGCCTTCAGCCGGCTCATGGTAATGGGCGTGTTGCACTCCTGGCAGACGCCGAAGCTGCCCTCCTCGAGCCGCTTGAGCGCATCGTCGATCTGGTACAGGATTTCTTGTTCGCTGGAGACGATGTTCATCGAGAGTTCGCGCTCGCAGGTGTCGGACGCCATGTCCGCCATGTGCACGGTGTAAGAGGAGAGATCGCCCGACGCCTCCTTGGGGGTGGTCGAAGCATCATGGGCGATGGAGCGGATCTCATCGACCAGCTTCGCGCGCTCGGTGATGAGGAGTTGCCTGAACTGCTTCAATTGGTCTTTGCTCAGCGCCATGGCACTCACCTGGGTTCCGTTGCCACTACACGCGCGCAGCGCGCGCACAAGCGCGGATGCGCCGCATCTGAGCCCACGCTGGCCAGATGTTTCCAACACCGCTCGCACTTCAGGCCGGCCGCCGGGGCCACCCCGATCGCCGCCAGGCCCGGTACGTCGGTCGCAGCAGCCGCAGGGCCGTTACGCCTCACCACCACGCCCGAGACCACAAACGCCTCAGCCAGGGCCTCGCGATGCGCCTCGCACAGCTGCTGCAGGCTCTCGGTCTCCACGTGCAGGGTCACCTGGGCCTGCAGCGGCGAGCCGATGACGCCTTTGGCCCGCTCGGTCTCCAACGCCTTCATCACCGCATCCCGCAGCGCCAAGAAGGTGTTCCAGCGCTGCGTCATGGCCTCATCGGCCACAGCCTCCGCAGGCCCTTCGGGCCAGCGGCTCAGATGAACCGAGGCTTCCTTCACCCACCCGCTGGCGCGCATGACCTGCCAGACTTCCTCGGCGGTCGTCACGAGGATGGGAGCCATTACCCGTGTGAGGGTGCCTAGTATATCATAGAGGACTGTTTGGGCACAGCGGCGTTTCACCGACGCTGCGGCCTCGGTGTAGAGCCGGTCCTTCAGCGCATCCAGATAGAAGGAAGAGAGGTCCACCACGCAAAACTGGTAGACATCCTTCACCACCTCATGGAACTGGTACGTGTCATACGCCTGGGTGACGCGCAGGCGCAGGCCCTGCAAACGCTGGGCCATCCAGCGGTCGATGTCTTCGGCCTGGGCCGGGGCCACCCGGTCGGTCGCCGGCTGGAAGTCATAGAGATTGGCCAGCAGATACCGGAGGGTGTTGCGCATTTTACGGTAGGACTCAGCTACTTGCCCCAAGATCGCCTCGGAGATGCGCACATCCTCGCGATAGTCCACCGAGGCCACCCACAGCCGCAGGATGTCCGCCCCATACTGCTGCATCACGTTCTGGGGGGCCACCACGTTGCCCAGGCTCTTGGACATCTTGCGCCCTTCCCCGTCCATCACGAAGCCATGAGTAAGCACCTGCTCGAAGGGGGCGCGCTGACGCAGCGCGGTGCCGGTGATCAGTGACACCTGAAACCAGCCGCGGTGCTGATCCGAGCCTTCCAGATACAGCGAGGCTGGCCAGCGCAGCGTCTCCCGCGCGCGCAGCACCGCCTCATGGCTGACGCCGGAGTCAAACCAGACATCGAGAATGTCCGGGTCTTTTTCCAGCGCTTGGCCGCCGCAGCAGCGAGCCTCAGGGGCCAGCTCTTGCGGCGAGAGGGTAAACCACGCCTCCACACCGCGTGCTTGCAGGGTGGCTTCGATCTGGCGGATCACACGCACATCGGTCAGCGGCTGGCGGCACTGCTGGCAGTGCAGC
The DNA here is from genome assembly GCA_020057015.1 of Candidatus Omnitrophota bacterium. Taxonomy (GTDB): domain Bacteria; phylum Omnitrophota; class Gorgyraeia; order Aquiviventales; family Aquiviventaceae; genus JAGVGS01. Next base: position 4,650 of record JAGVGS010000169.1, read on the forward strand.
ACCGGAATGGGGGTGCCCCAATAACGCTGGCGCGATAAGCACCAGTCCGGCCGGGTCTCCAGCATGCCGGTCATGCGGTTCAGGCCTGCCGGCGGCACCCACTGCACCTGCCTGGCGGCCTTGAGCAGCCGCTGGCGCAGCCCCGCATGCTCGACGTTGAGGAACCACTGCGGGGTCGCGCGGAAAATCACCGGCTGCTTGCACCGCCAGCAATGCGGGTACGAGTGCCCGATAGGCTCATCCTTGATCAAGCGATCCTTGGTCCTTAGGAGATCAATAACTCTCTTATTACCTTCTCCCAATACTGAGAGGCCAACGAGAGCCGGTTCGCCGACATCCTTGGTGAACTTCCCCTGCGCATCCACAGGCGAAAGCACCTCGAGTGGGGGTCTCTGCTGCGTACCCAATACATAGTCAATTGCCCCATGCCCGGGGGCAATGTGAACAATCCCCGTACCCTCCTCCACAGATACTTCTTGACTGCTGATGACACCCACATCGCGATCAAATAATGGATGGCGATAACGTTTCCCACGCAATGATCTGCCAGGAGCAGTCCCAATCACCTCATAGTCTTCCGATCTCCAGCTAAAGGATTTATTCAAGACAGCATCCATACGCGCTTCGAGCAAGACAAAGATACGATCAGAAGATTTGTGCTTCACAAAAACGTACTTAGCATGAGGATGAACAAGCAGGGCTACGTTCGCCGGAATAGTCCAGGGGGTGGTAGTCCAAACTAACACTTCCACTTTGGTTTGATCTTCCTTGGCAAGAAATGGCCACGGCAAGCCTGTGTCGCCTACGGCAAAAGACCACGAAGTGGGATCAAACTGGAATGCAACGTATATCGAAAGATCATCTGGTCTATCCTCGTACTCCACTTCGGCCTCGGCCAGAGCCGTCTCGCACGTGACACACCAGTACACCGGCTTTTTGCCGCGATAGACATAGCCGGCCTCCAGCAGCTCGCGGAATGTGCGCAGGATCACCATTTCATATTCAGGCGCCATCGTCAGGTATGGAAGCCCCCAGTCCCCCAGTACCCCGAGGCGCTTGAACTGCGCGCGCTGGATGTCGACGTACTTTTGGGCATAGGCGCGCGCTTGCTGGCGGAACTCGACCTGCGCGATCTGGGGCTTGGTCTTCTTCAGCTCCTTGAAGAGCTGATGCTCGATGGGCATGCCATGGCAATCCCACCCCGGCACGTACGGCGCATCGAAGCCCTGCTGGGTCTTGTAGCGCACGATGACATCCTTCAGGATCTTGTTGAGCGCATGGCCGATGTGGATATCGCCGTTGGCGTAGGGCGGCCCATCGTGCAGCACAAAGAGAGGTGCCCCAGCGCGGGCCTGACGGATCTGCCCGTAGAGATCCTCAGCCTCCCAGCGCGCTAGGTGCTCCGGCTCGCGCTGCGGCAGCTGCGCCTTCATGGGGAAGGCGGTTTTAGGCAAGTTGAGGGTCGCTTTGTAATCCATACGCGCGCTTAATACCGCAGGCGGATCGCGAGATCAATGAGGGAGCGCACGACGACCATTTGGATCAGCTGGATGCCGATAAAGACGATCAGCGGCGAGAGATCCATCATGCCCGCCCGCGTAAAGGGCACGTGCTCGCGCACCCAGTTGAACACCGGCTCGGTGACCGCGCGCAGAAACGAGACGATGGGGTTAAACGGATCCGCGTGGATCCAGGAAATCAAGACCGACACCATCACGACCAGGCTGTAGAGCCGCAGTACCTGGTCGAGGATCGCCGCCACGGCCTGCAGTAGATTACTGATGACAAACATCAAGGAGCCTCCTTAAGACCACGCCAGGGCGCGCGAGCGCGCCGCAGCGGCCTGCACCGCTTCCACAAAATGCGCCGCCACTCTGCGGCGGGCGAGCACCTTTAGCGCCGCTTCGGTAGTACCCTTCTTGGAGGCCACCTGGGCGATGAGGGCCGCCGGGTCTTCCTGTGCAGCGTCAAACAACGCTAAGCCGCCGCGCAAGGTGGCCACGATCGCGCGCTGGGCCACTGCTGGCGGCAGCTTCAAGCGCCGCGCCGCAGCTTGCCAGGCCTGGATCAAGAAGAAGACGTACGCCGGACCAGAGCCGCTGACTGCAGTGATGGCATCCAGATGCCGCTCAGGCAGCTCGCAGACCTCGCCCACCGCTTCAAAGATGGCTCGCGCCGTGCGGCGATCTTGCGCGCGGACGTGCGCGCCGAAACTCAGGGCGGAGAACCCGCAGCGCACCGTCGCGGGCAGGTTGGGCATGACGCGCACTAAGCGCGCACGCGGCAGCCGGCGCTGCAGCCAGCGCAGCGAGATGCCCGCAGCGATGGAAATCACCACATGGCGCGCCGTCACGGCCGGCGCGATCGTCGCCAGCACCTCAGGCAACTGCTGGGGCTTCACCGCCAGGACCACCACATCCGCCGCCAGGCAACCAGCGGCGCTCTCCTCCACCGCCACGCCGAACTCGGCAGACAACCAGGCCCGCCGCTCGGCCTGAGGCTCCGCCACCCGAATGTCGGAGGCGGAAAAACCCTTCTGCAACAAACCGCCGATCATGGCCGCCGCCATGTTGCCCCCACCGATGAATCCCAATTTCATGAAGTTCCTTTCTTCTAGCGGGTAGCGGGTAGTCGGTAGCTTGTAGCTTTTTATGGCGCGCCGCAGGCGCGGAAAAATTCAGCTACCAACTACCGACTACGCGCTACCCGCTCATCTATCGTTTCCCAAA
>JAGVGS010000031.1 GCA_020057015.1 Candidatus Omnitrophota bacterium
GAGCGCCCCGGTCTTTCGGGCGAGCGGCTCGCGAGCGCCGTGCAGCGGGCGGTGCTCCAGGAAACCCAGCGGCTGCATGCGCATTTGATCATCTTAGCCACCATCGGCTCGAGCGCGCCGTTTATCGGGCTCTTCGGCACGGTCTGGGGCATCATCAACGCCTTTGAGCGCATCGGGGCCGCAGGGTCGGCGTCGCTGGCGGTGGTTGCCCCGGGCATCGCGGAAGCACTGGTCACCACCGCCGCCGGCTTGGCGGCCGCGATTCCGGCCGTCGCAGCCTATAACCACCAAACCGAGCGCGCGGCCCTGCTCGCCGATGAATTAGGACCGGTCGCCGCCATCCTGCCGGCGATGCTCGACGCCAAGCACCGATGAATCGGCCCGGCCGGGGCGCGTTTGGCGAGATCAACGTCACCCCGCTCGTCGACGTGATGCTGGTGCTGCTCGTGATCTTCATGGTAGCGGCCCCCCTGCTAGATCAGGGCATCGACGTCGTCCTGCCTCGCGCCGCGACGGGCAAGGAAGTCGGTCGCCGCGGCCTGGGGATTACCTTGAGCAAAGACCATGTCGTGTACCTGAATGAGGAGATCGTGACGCTGGAGGAGTTGCGCCGGCAGTTGGAGGGCCTCTCAAGGCAGCCCATCCTGGTGCGCGCCGATCGTAGCGCCTACGTCAGCCGCCTGGTGGAGATCTGGGACATCTGCCGGGACGCCGGATTCAAAGAAATCCACATCGCCACGATCACAGAATAGCCGCGGCGAGTTGATGTCGAGCACAGGGTGGTTGATGATCAGCATCGGGAGCGGCCTCAGGGCCGCCTTGACCTGGCTGGCATGACCCAGGCGACACCTGCCGGAGGGAGAGAGGCCTGGGATCGGCGCACCCTGCGCCTTGCCGTGGGCTGGTCGCTGGCCGGCCACGTGGTGATTTTGGGCAGCCAACTCGTCCTCATCGGGATGCAGGGGCCCATCGTGTTTCACCGGCCCAAGCTGATCTATCATCGGGAGCCGGTCCAGAGCAAGACCGCCTGGACGCGGGAACAGCCGCCCTCGCCCGCGGAAAGCCACCTCAAGCAGATGGGGCGTGCCGCCATGATGCCGGGTGCCAGCGGGGAGCGCGCGATCCGCATCGGCCTGCCGCAGGCCTCCCTGCCGGGCCTCACGACGCCGGCCCCTTCGTGGGGAGCGGGCGGGAGCGCCCCCAGCAGTTGGGAGGGCAGCGGCCGTTGGGCCACAGCGATCGATTTGACCAACCTGACCGCGGCTGCGCAAGGCAACCCGCTGCTCTACACGTATTTTGGCGCCATTCGCGAGCAAATCCAGCGCACGGCCAATGGCCAGGAGTGGCTGACGGACACCTCTGCGACGACCGGCGTCGTGTGCATCGGGTTTGTCTTGAACCGCAGCGGCGACATCGAATCCGCTTCGATCGTGCGCGAGCGTTCGGTGGACAGGCCCCTGCTGCAGGAGGCGGCCTTGCACATCGTGCAGTCCGCCGGGCCGTTCCCGCCGTTTCCTCCCTCTTTCCAGGACGCCACGAAGACCATCGTCATCCCCATCGAGTTTTCCGCCGGCACCGGCTCCTGAGCGCAGCCGTTTCGCCGCGTGCCAGTCACCGGCAACATCCACGAGATGGTCATCTTGGACTGGTCGTGTCTATTCTGGCGGGTCCTACCGCTGGACACCCCACCCCTCGCGGCGGGGGTTGCGTCATCAATCCTAACGTCTGGCCCCCCATCCCCCTACCGCCTCAGGGTGGGGCGGCCCCGTCCAGCGTCACCCGCCCAGGTTAAAACATTATCGCCGGCTGGGGCGTGTCTCCATTTGACGGGTGACGCGCGCGGGGTCCCCAGGCGCCCGGAGCCGACGACGCCGACAGCGCGGCGCGGCGAGGACGGCCTGGGGTGCAAGCGGCAGGACCCGTCAAAATGGAGACGCCACCCCTCGCCTGATTCGTTTGACGCTCCCGAGCGGCTTTGCTACACTAGCTTCTCTTGACACCCGGTAACCTCGTGGGGCTTGCGTGCAAGCGATCTTAAGTGCGCTCTTGGTCGGCACCGGTCTTCTCGCCGCAGGGGTGGGCATCGCCATCGCCCAGCAAGTGGTGCGCACCACGCTACGCGCGCAGCAGCGCCTCAGCACGCTCTCGACCACCGTGGTGGAAGGCTGGGATGCCTGGTTTATCGGCGGGTTCTCCGGCGTGACGGCCGGGTTTTCCTGGCTCTATGCCGTGGGGGTTTTTGCCCTCTGGGCAACGGCGGGCCTGGGGCTGATGGGCTTAGGGATTCGCCTGATCACCCGGTTCTGACGCCTGCGCGGTCTTCACTCCACCAGACAATCTGAAGAGGAACGCATCTATGGCATTGCCTAAAGTCACCGTCGTCGGCGCCGGCCAAGTGGGGGCGACCACCGCCCATTTGCTGGTCCTGAAGCAACTGGCCGAGGTCACGCTCATCGATGTCGTCGAAGGGCTGGCCCAGGGTAAGGCGTTGGACATGGCGCAATCCGCTCCGGTGGAAGGCTTTGCCGGCCAGGTGAGCGGCACCACCGATTGGGCGGCCCTCACCGAGAGCCGCGTGGTGGTGGTCACGGCGGGCCTCGCGCGCAAGCCCGGCATGTCCCGCGAGGACTTGCTCGCCGCCAATGCCAACATCGTCGGCCCGATTGCCGAACAAGTCGCGGCCCGCGCTCCGCAAGCGATCCTCGTCATGGTCACCAACCCGCTCGACCTCATGGTGGGTCTCGCCCTGCAGCGCAGCCGGTTTCCCAAGCAGCGCGTGCTCGGCATGGCCGGCGTGTTGGACAGCGCCCGCCTGCGCACCTTCATCGCCCAGCGCCTCCAGGTCGCCCCCACGGCCGTCGACGCCATGGTCCTCGGCTCGCATGGCGACATGATGGTGGCGATCCGCAGCTCGATTACGGTCCACGGCAAGCCCCTGGCGGATCTCTTGCCAGCGGCTGAGATCACCCAGTTGATCGACCGGGCCAAGAATGGCGGCGCCGAGATCGTGGGCCTGCTGAAAGCAGGCAGCGCGTTCTACGCGCCGGCCAGCAGCGCGGTGCAGATGGTGGAAGCGATCCTGCGCAACCGCCCCGCGGTGCTGCCGGTCTGCGCGTGGCTGGAAGGTGAGTACGGCCTGCGCGACGTGTGCATCGGCGTGCCGGCCCAGC
>JAGVGS010000199.1 GCA_020057015.1 Candidatus Omnitrophota bacterium
ACCGCGGCGGCGACGCTGGCCCAGACCACCCGGGCATAGCGCAGCGCGTGCAGGCGCGCCAGCATCGTCAGAATGATCCCGACGATGAGGCCCGCCTCGAGGGTCTCCCGAAACATGATCACGAACGTGCTCAACACCGTGCTCTCAGCCATGGGGACCCTCGGGTGACGCCAGGGGCTGCAGCACCGGGCTCTCGCCCGTGCGCTGCCGGCCCTTCTGGTACAGGATTTGGAAATTCGTCACCTGTGCTGCGATACGGCTCGAGGCCTCCTCGACCTGGGCGCAAAAGTAGTTGTACGCAATCACCGCAGGAATCGCGATGGCCAACCCAGCCACCGTCGTGATCACGGCTTCGGCAATGCCGGCAGAGACCGTGCGGGGATCCGGGATGCGTCCTTCCAGCGCGCTGAAGGCGGTCAGAATCCCCGTCACCGTGCCGAAGATGCCCAGCAACGGGGCCACCGTGATAATCGTATCCAGCGTGCTCAACGAGCGTTTCATACGCTTGAACTCGCCGTTGGCCGCGACTTCCAGCGCGCCTTCGAGCGAGAAGTGGTGGTGGCTGAGGCCATTGTGCAGGATGCGGGCGATGGCATCGTCGCTGCCCTGCGCGCTCGCGCCGGCCTCATCAAAGAGCCCGCGCTCGGTCAGATGCAGGATGCGATGCACTGCCTGGTCATCGCGGCTGCGGCGCTCCTTCAGCCAAAACCAGGCGCGCTCCAGAAGGGCGGCGACCGCCACAATGGAGCAGATCAGCAGCGGCCACATCACCGGGCCGCCGCGCAGAAACCATTGCACCATCACACGACTCCTTCGTTAAATCGCCCAGCCTACGCGCAATCCGCCATAGAGATTGCGCTCAGCGGCCGGGTCGATGCCGTCGCTGCGAATGCGCGCGTAGTAGCGCTCATCGAAGAGATTATTGATCCCGCCAAACAGGGTCAGATACGGCTTCCACACCGTGATTTCCGCCGTCACATCCCACACCTTATACGAGGGGACGGTGCGATTACTCGTATTCGCGTCATCGGCAAAGTGGTCATCGACAAACACGCTGGTGAGGCTGATCTTGCCCCGATCCCGGAAAGCATATTGCGTCCCCAGCTTGAGGGTGTACTGCGGCGCGTATTGGGGCGTCTTACCATCCTGGGGCCCTTCAGTAAACCGGGCATCCAGGAGCATCAAGCTCACAAACGGGCTCAATGAGCCTATCTGATCGCGCCGCTGCGTGCCCTGAGCCGCGTCATAGAGCCCGACGATGTCCACTTCCCCAAAGAGCTCGAGGCCTTGGTGCAGCGCATCCCCCACATTTTCAATGGTGCTGCCGGAGGTGCCGATCTGGTCATCGAAGCGCATAAGGAAATAACTGACATCCCAGGCGAACGCCCCGGCATGCCGGCCGCGCAGCCCCACGTCGTACGTCCAGCTCTTGCCCTCTTTCAGGTCATTGTTGATGACCTGAGTGGCCCCCGTGGGCACAGCCTGCGTAAACACCTTCGGCCGGTAGGACTGCGATAGGTTCGTGTAGAGCTGCACCGCGCGCCCGAGGTCATAGGCCGCGCCCAGCCCAAACAGCGGCACAAAATCAAACTCCTGAGCCGACGCGAGCGCTTGGCCGGCGGCGGTCTTATCCGCGTTCACGTGCTCCTTCAACTGCTGCCACAGATGCTCTAAGCGCACGCCCGGGGTTAGCGACAGCGCCCCGAATCGGAACAGGTGCTCGGCAAACAACGACAGATATTGCGTCTCGCGATCGCTCTTGTTGCGCAGCGCCCCGGTGTCTGCCCCGGGTGCGGTGCCGCGCTGATCTTCGCGCGGCGCATCCGAGTAATAGTTCAACAGGCCCAGCGTGAGGGTGTGGCCCTCTTGGCCCAGCGCGTCATAAGAGTAGCGCAGGCGCGGCTCAAACCCGAAGGTGTAAAAATCTTGCTCTTCGATGGCGTTCGTCGTGGAGGTCCCGCCCGTGGGGGCTGTGCCGAACCCGCCGCCGCGCTGGCGCTTGCTGTATCGGCGATAGTGGCCGCCAAACGTGCGGACATCGAACTGCCCGCCTTCGCCGAGGTCCTGTTCATAGCGCAGGGTCGCGTAGGAGCGCTCCAGTCGAAACCGATCATGCTGGAGAGTGTTCGTCTCCCGGCCTTCACCATCGACAACGGCTTTCGTCAGCCCGCCGGGCTCGCCATGTTCCTCATGGTACTCCTCGTAGTTCAGCGTCCAGCGTGAGCTGCTCGTCTGGCCTAGGGTCGCTTTCATGCCCCCGCCGATCACCTCGAAGTCGCTGTTGCCGGCGCGGAAGCCGTTGCCCTCGCGCTCATGGAAGTAGGCTTGATAACCCAGTGGGTCCCGATGGCCTGCCACTGAGGAATAGGTTGAGAAGAGCTGGTCGTCGCCAAAACTGTTTTCGGTGGACACGGCCGCCGGCGTGTCGGTCGGCGGCGCCTTCGTCACAAAATTCAGAGCCCCCCCAGGTTGCGGGCCATACATCAGCGCCGCACCCCCGTGCACGAACTCCAGATGGTCCACCGTCTGCAATGGGGGGACATAGTAGGCCTCCGGATACCCGAACATGTCCGCGTGAATCGGCACGCCATCCTTGAGCACCTGCGTGAACTGCGCCCGGTGCGGGTCGAGCCCGCGGTAGCCCACGCTGAACAGCGGGGTGCTCTCCTCACTCAGCAGCAGCGCCGGGGTCTTGGTCAGCGCCTGACGGAAGTTGTTGTTCACAATCACCGGACGATCCTTCAAATCAATGACCACGGTCTTCTTGCCGGCATAGAGGCTGGTCCCCTGTACATCGGGCAGGAACGAGCCGTCCGCCTGCAATTCCGTCGCCGTCACGGTCACCGGATCGAGCGTGCGCTTCTCGAAAGGGGTGTCTTCTGCGAACGCTCCAGGGCTGCACCAGATGACCACAATCACCAACCACGTCCCGACACGTGACATCGAACCTCCTGGAGTATGGCGCCTCAGGCGCGGTGAGTACTCGCCACCCCATCAGGCGGGATGGGCGCTGAGCTTCCGGAGGTCCGGTCAGCTAACCGAATCTTCTCAATTTTGTCGATCTGCACGACACGCGCGTCGTGAATGGTGATCTGCACCTGGCCAAAGCGCATCCCCTCAATCGCCTCGGCGATTTGCCGCAGCAGCGCTGGGGCGATCATGCCACGATCTCCTCAACATGCAGCTGCGGCGGCGCGCGCTTGACCCAGCGCGCTTTTTCCTGGGCCCGGTGGCACTTGCTGCAGAAGCCGTACAATTTGTAGGTGTGGCTTAAGATCTGATAGCCGTAGCGGCGCACCACCTCATCCTGCAGCTGCTCCACCCGCGGCTCTTGAAATTCGATGATCTCGCCGCAGGTGACGCACATCAAGTGGTCGTGATGCGTCTTGGCGAAGGTGACTTCGTAGTTCGGCGGGCCATAGCGGAAATCATGTTTCTCGATCACGCCCATGTCCTGCAAAAGGGCGAGGGTACGGTACACGGTGGCCCGCCCTATGGAGGGGTCTGCGCGGCGGACATCCTTCACGAGCTCTTCGGCCGTAAAATGAAGGAACGCCACCGCGCGCTGCACCACGACCCTGCGAGATGCTGTCAGGCGCACGCTGCGCTGGCGCATGAGGCCTTCCACTTGGGCAAACCGCTCTTCTACTGATCTGGCCATGTTTTACCTGATATCCAGTCTCAATCTAGGCGCTTTTTTAATGAGACTTTGCCTCAGTAACCACACTAAATAAATGAGACTAAGTCTCAATCAAGTCTCTAGAAGAATCGCGAGCAGAAACTCGCGATGTAATGAGGATACAAAAAAACGGCCGCACTGTCAAGCAAGAAGTGGATTGACGGCACGGTGATCTCGGGAGTAGAGTGCCTTACTTGCCATGACTCGCACCAGGCGTGTTCGCCAACCTGCACCAGCGCTGCTGGGGCTTGTCCTATTCGCGCTGGCGAGCCTTTGGGCCCTACCCCACCAGCACCAAGGTGCGACCTTTGCACACCAGGCCGAATCCTGCCGGGTCTGCAAACTCCATGAGGGCTTTGCGGCCGCCACAGGACAAGCTCAGCTTTCAATCTTCGTGGCCGCACCCTTGCTGCTGGCTACGGTGCCATCTCGCCCGCAGCCGCTGGCGCGTCGCGCGCTTCAGCGCTTTTGCTCCCGCGCACCTCCTTCCTTCCTCGCGTAAGACGTTCGGCCGTTCTCTTCATCACTCACCGCGCAGTCCCAGACTGCCGGAACGTCTTTCGGAGGATGCATGTCCCGCACCGCAGCTTGCCTGCTGTCCTTTGCTCTCGGGATCGGCCCGGTTTGGGCCGATGCCGCACCAGACGAACTGGCGTTTCTGCGCCAGAGCGTGCAACAATTGACCAGTACGGTCACAGAGCTCACCACCACCGTGCAGTCGCAGCAACAGCGGATTGTCCAGCTGGAAGGACGATCGGCGGCTGCAATCCCGGCGGCACGACCCTCGGCCACCAGCAACCTATCGGCTTTCAATCCGGAGATCGGCGTCCTGGCGGATATCGTCGGCCAGGTGTCCGAGAGCGGCACAGACGGCGAGGGCAATGACAAGCTCAGCGCCCGCGAAGTCGAGCTGGTCTTCGGGCACGCGATCGATCCCTACTCTCGCCTTGATGTCACGGCCACCTTCTCTGATGTTGAGGAAGCCGGGTTGGAGGAGGCCTATATTACGCACTGGGGCTTGGGCGAACATGCGCGCCTGCGCATTGGGCGGTTCCGCCCGAAGGTGGGCAAAGCGGCTCCCCTGCACCGGGATTCGCTAGATACCGTGGATGAGCCGCTGGTCGTAGCCCAGTACCTAGGGGCTGAAGGGCTCTCCCGCACCGGGGTAGACGTATCGGGCTTTCTGCCCGTGCCCTGGACGGCGGTCACGCATGAGCTCACCGCGGGGATGCTGGAGGGCGGCGTGGGCGAAGGGGCGGGGCTTTTCGGTGAGGCCCGCCGGCGGCCCTCCTTCTATGCACACCTGAAGAACTTCTGGGACATCACCGAAGCCAGCAACGCGGAACTCGGAGCGACCTCTCTCGCCGGCTCCCGTGACGCGGATAGCAACTACGAGGTGCACGCGCTCGGGCTCGATGCGACGCTGGTGCATCACGTCACACCCACGAACAAGCTCAAGTGGCAGAATGAGGTGTACCTGCAGCATCGCGACGAGTCCGTGACGTTTGCTGATGATGGATCCTCCACCAGCGTCTCCAACGCGCCGTGGGGGCTCTACTCGCTGCTCGACTACCGGCTGAGCCCTCGCTTTGGGGTCGGCGGCCGGTTCGACTATGTCGAGCCGATCGACCTGGACAGCACGGTGGCCGCGCGCGACGCAGACACCGCCTGGAGCGGGTACGTCTCCTTGTACCAGAGCGAGTTCGCCCGATGGCGGCTGCAATACCGGCACACCGATTTTGCGGCCGGCGGCGATGATAACACCGTGCTCGTGCAAGGTACGGTGGCTATCGGTGTACACAAACACCAAATCCAATAACCGAAAGGATCACCCTCATGAAGCCTCGAATACTTCTCTTGGCCAGCGCCATGTTGGCCGGTGCGACCCTGCTCGGCAGCCCGGCTTCGGCCGCGGCAGGTAAGCCGCTGTGGGTCGTAGCCACCCTCTCGACCTTTGGGGACCTCGTCCGCACGGTCGGCGGCGATCACGTAGACGTGGCCGTCATTGCCTCGCCGAAATTCAACCCGCATTTCATCGAGCCCAAGCCCAGCGATGTGCTGAAGATGAGGCGCGCGGACTTGTTGGTGCATGCCGGGCTTGACCTGGAGGCCTGGCGCGGGCCGCTGCTCGACGCGGCAGGCAATGTGAAGGTCGGTCCCGGCCAACCAGGCGAGCTGGATCTCTCCCAAGGGATCGCGTTGCTAGAAGTCCCGCAGGGCGCGGTCAGCCGGGCGCAAGGTGACATTCACCTGTATGGCAATCCCCACTATTGGCTCAATCCGGACAATGCGCTCATCATGGCGATGGCGATCGCGGCGAAACTCAGCGACCTCGACCCGGCCAATGCCCAGGACTATGCTGTTCGCATGCAGGCCTGGACGCAGCAGCTGAGCCAGCGGATCGAGGCGTGGCGGCAACAAGCCCGAGCCCTTCAAGGCAAAGAGGTCGTCGCCTATCACAATGAATGGCCGTACCTACTGCATTTTCTCGGCCTGAAGGGCGAAGAGTTCCTGGAGCCCAAACCCGGTATTCCCCCCACGCCCAAGCAGCTGGCCTTCTTGCAGCAATATATGACGGAGCGCCGGATCACGGCCATCATCCAGCCGTCCTATGTGCCAACGCAAGCCGGCGAAGCGCTGGCCAAGCGCACCGGAGCAACGCTGTTGACGCTCTGCCAGGGGGTGGGGGAACTGCCGACCTGCAGCGATACGCTGCAGATGCTGGACTATGACATCACGCAACTGAGCCAAGCGCTCCACCCGACGTCTTAAGCCCAGGAGCTTACCATGACTGATGCGCTGCAGTTAATGCTCGGTCCTTTGCTCACCTGCCTGATCCTGGCCGGCATCCATGCCTACCTTGGGCTGCACGTGATTGAGCGGGGTGTAATCTTCGTGGATCTCGCGCTGGCTCAAATCGCGGCGTTCGGCGCCACGGTGGGTTTCTTGCTGGGGTTTGGGCTGCACTCCGGCCCGAGCTATGCGATCTCGCTCGGGTTTGCGCTGACGGGTGCTGCGATTTTCGCCGCCACCCGGCGGCGCAAGCCCGTGGTGCCGCAGGAAGCGCTGATCGGCATCGTGTATGCGGTGGCGGCCGCCGCGTCGATCTTGGTACTCAGCCGGGCGGCCGAAGGCGGCGAAGAGCTGAAATCGCTGTTGGTGGGCCACCTACTGTTCGTCGAGCCGCATGAAATCGTGAAGGTAGCGCTATTGTATGGCGCGATCGGCCTCGTCCATTGGCTCGCGCGCAAGCCGTTGCTGTTAATCTCGCAGCATCCGGAGCAGGCCTTCGCTCAGGGACTGGCAGTGCGGTGGTGGGATTTTCTCTTCTATGCGACGTTCGGCGTGGTGGTGACCAGCTCCGTTGAGGTGGCCGGCGTATTGCTCGTCTTTTCTTTCCTCATCGTGCCGGCGGTCTGCGGGGCTTTGTTGGCGCAAACGGTCGGGCGCCGGCTGGCGGTGGGTTGGGCCGTCGGCGTGCTGACAAGTCTCGTGGGGATGTGGGCCTCGTATGTCTTCGATCTGCCCACCGGGGCGACCGTCGTGTGCGCCTTCGGGGGCAGCTTGCTGGCTTGCGGGCTTATTCGGGGACGGCTTCGACGCTGACTACTTCCGGCACCTCGGCGCGGATGGCGCGCTCGATGCCCATCTTCAGCGTCATCGTGGACGAGGGGCAGCCCACACACGCGCCGACCAGCCGCACGCGCACGACGCCCTCCACAATGTCGACCAGCTGAATATCGCCGCCGTCCATCTGCACGGCCGGACGAATGCGGTCAATGACCTTCTGGACACGTTCTTTCATGGGATCCTCCATCGGTGGGTGAAACGCCGTTAAGGATAGCACCACCTTAGGAGCGGGTCAATCGAAACGCTGCACGAAGCGGCCGCGCGTGCCGTCGGGCTCGACGAGGCCGGCCTGCGCCCAGTCCGGAGCCAAGCGCGTGGCCACTTCCGGCAGGCTGGCTGCCCCCAGCTGATACAGCCGCCCCTCATCAATGACCTGGTAGCGGCCGTGGGGATCACGGAAGACGCAAACCGTGTGCCCGGTGCCATCGGCCTTGACCATGCTCAGCGCCTCGGCCTTGATCCAGTTGCGGCGTAAGAGCTCGCGCGCCAGCAGCGCGTAATCCTCGCAATCACCGGCGCGGCGCGCCAGGAACTCCTCTGGGCGCTGCCAATGCTCCAGCGTGCCGAAGAGCGTCTCGTCAGTCTGGTAGGTAAACTCCTGGGTGAGAAAACGGGCGATCGCCTGGGGAGTGCGGTAGCGCTCGGCGAGCTGCCCCAGTGAGGGCGCCGGTGCGGTAGCTGCCACTGAAGCCAGCGGCAGCAGGACGGCCGCCAGATGAATCGCTCGCTTGAATTTTCCCCTTGCCCTTCCCCGCATGGATCGCCTCGCTCGCGCAGGCCACCCACTGGGAGGATGGGCTGCTCCGGCCGACAAAAAATCCAAGGCCGGAGGGCCCTGGGATGCAGTCTGGCAACCCGGCTATCCTGCAGGGGCTTATTGCCCCTACGAGGACCCGTGGCTTTGCGTCCCACCCTCACGAGTGGTTTGCCTTTGGCAGTCACAAACGCCTGGAAAGAACCGTGCTTAAGGAAAGTATACCTGCCGTCGAGACGGCACGGCAAGCTAGCGGGAGCGGCTGGCGGGGTGGAGCTTGAGGCGCGCGGCCACCGTCCGCCCAATGGCGGCAGGGCTATCGATGATCGTCACGCCGGCAGCCTGCAGGGCGGCGAATTTCTCATCGGCTGTGCCCTTGCCCCCGGCAATGATGGCTCCGGCATGGCCCATGCGCTTTTCTTTGGGCGCCATGCGGCCGGCGACGAAGGCAAAAACCGGTTTTTTGACGTGCGCCTTGATGAAGGCGGCGGCTTCCTCTTCCTCGGTGCCCCCGATTTCTCCAATCAGCACGATCGCCTCAGTGCCGGGGTCCTGCTCGAAGAGCGGCAAGAGATCGACGAAGCTGGTGCCGATGACCGGGTCGCCGCCGATCCCGACACAGGTCGATTGGCCCAAGCTCGCCTGGGTGAGCTGATAGACCGCATCGTAGGTGAGCGTCCCGCTGCGGGAAATCACCGCTACCGAGCCGGGTTTGTGGATGTAGCCGGGCATGATGCCGATCTTGCACGCACCCGGCGTGATCAGGCCCGGGCAGTTGGGACCGATGAGCCGGGTGGGCAGCGTCTTCAGGCGCTGCTTGATGCGGATCATGTCCAGCGTCGGGATGCCTTCAGTAATCACGACCACGAGGGGCAGCTTGGCGTCGAGCGCCTCGGTGAGGGCTGGATAGGCAAACTGAGCCGGTACAAAAATGACGGTGGCCTGCGCGCCCGTGGCCGTCACCGCTTCCGCCACCGTGTTGAAGACCGGCACGCCCAGCGTGGTCGTGCCCCCCTTGCCCGGAGTCACCCCACCCACGACCTGCGTCTTGTATTCCAGCATCCTCTCGGCATGGAAAGAGCCGGCCTGGCCGGTGATCCCCTGCACGATCACCTTGGTGTCTGTGCCGATCAGGATGCTCATCCCCGGGCGACCTCTACGACCTTGCGGGCTGCCTCATCGAGCGCATCGACGCTGATGAGATTCAGCTGCTTCGCCCCGGCGAGCAGGCGGCGGCCCTCCTCGACATTCGTGCCCTGCAGGCGCACCACGATGGGGACTTTCACGTCGAGCTGCGCGGTGGCCTTGAGCAGCCCCTCGGCGATCCAATCGCAGCGCATGATGCCGCCGAAGATATTGACGAGCACCGCGCGCACCCGGGTATCGGCCAGGATGATGGCAAAGGCGTTGGTGACCTGCTCGACGTTCGCGCCGCCGCCTACATCGAGGAAGTTGGCTGGAGCACCCCCTGAGAGCATGATCATGTCGTTGGTGGCCATCGCCAGGCCCGCCCCATTGACGAGACAGCCGATATTCCCCTCGAGGCCCACGTACGAGATCCCGATGCGGCTGGCCTTAAGCTCGAGCGGGTGCTCTTGTGATTCATCCCGCCAAGCCGCGAGCTTCGGATGCCGGAAGAGGGCATTATCGTCGAGGGTGACTTTCGCGTCCACGGCCAACAACTCGTTCGCCGTGCTGATGCCCAGTGGATTGACCTCGATCAGCGCCGCGTCGGTCTCGAGAAAAATCTGCCAGAGGCCGCGCAAGGTCGCCGCGCACACCGACGCGTGCCCGCCGCTGAGCGCCAACGCCTTGGCGATACGCTCGCACGCCGGCTCGGTCAGCCCCCGATCGATATCGATCGCTTCGCGCACGATCGCGGCTGGGTCGGTGGCAGCCACCTCCTCGATGTCCATGCCGCCCTTGGCACTCGCCAGCACCATCGGTTGGGCATGAAAGCGATCAATGGTAAGTGCCAGGTAGAGTTCCTTGGCCAGCGTGGTGCGCTCATCAATCAGCACCGAGGAGATCGGCAAGCCCTCGGGGCCGGTCTGCTTGGTCACGAGGCGTTTACCCAACAGGCGCGCGGCGTGGGTGGCAGCTTCCTGGGGGCTCTTGACCATCACGACCCCCCCGACCTTGCCCCGGCCGCCGGCGTGCAGCTGGGCCTTCACGTTGCAGAGAAAGCCCTCCGGGGCCTTGCGCTGCTGGCGCACGGTTTCGTAGCAGCGCGCGGCTTCTTCCGGCGTGTGGGCCACCATCCCGAAGGGCACCGGGATGCCGACTTGATCGAAGAGCTGTTTGGCCTGGTACTCGTGGAGCTTCACGTGCGGTCGCTGAGGGGCACAAGCTTGAGGTCGCGGGGCCCGGTGTACTGCGACAGCGGCCGGATAAGCCGGTTATCCGCCCACTGCTCGAGGATGTGGGCCGACCAGCCGGCCATGCGCGCGCAGGCAAACATCGCGGTGAAAAGCTCCGTGGGAATCCCGAGGTAGTGCAGCAGCGAGGCGGAATAAAAATCGACGTTGATGTAGAGCTGCTTGGCCTGCCAGACCGCCTCCTGCAGCCGCTCGGAGATGACGAACCACTTCGTCTCCTTGGTCGTGCCCAACGATTTGGCGATGGCCTTCAGGTGCTTGGCGCGCGGATCAGCCCCCTTATACACGCGGTGCCCGAACCCCATGAAGCGCTTATGGTCGGCCAGCGTGCGCTGCACGTAGGGCTCGACCTGATCCGGCATGCCGATCTCCTCCAGCATCTCCATGGCCTTGCAGTTGGCCGCCCCGTGCAAGGGGCCTTTCAGCGAGCCGATCGCCGCGGTGATCGCCGAGTAATAATCAGACTTCGTCCCGGTCACCGTGCGGGCGGTGAACGTGGAGGCATTAAACCCGTGGTCGGCCAGCAGGACGAAATACGCATCCAGCGCTTTGGCCAGCGCCGGGGCCGGCTCCTCGCCGTGCAGCATATACAAGAAGTTCGCCGCATGGCTGAGGCCTGGCTTCGGCGGGATGATGGGTTTGTTCTCGCGCAAGCGCCCGATGGCGGCCACCAGCGTCACGGTCTGCGCCACCATCTGGATCGCCTTGACGCGGATGGAATCGAGGGCGTCATCCTCGGCCTGGGGATCGTCGCAGCCCATGACCGAAACCATGGTGCGCAACAGCGCCATGGAAGGCGCGTGGATCGGCAGCTGCTTGAGGATCTCGAGCACGTGCGGGTCGACCGTGCGCCCGCCATCCAGCTGCCGCGTCCATTCGGCCAGCTGGCTGCGCGTGGGCAGCTTGCCGAAGAACAAGAGGTAGCTGGCTTCCTCGTAGCTGGCTTTCGTCACCAGCTCATCGATGTTGTAGCCCTGGTAGATCAGCTCGCAACGCTGGCCATCGACTTCGGAGATGGCCGTTGTGCCGGCCACCACGCCTTCAAGGCCTTTCGACACTGGAGCCGGCGTGGGTGCTGCGGGAGTGCTCATGCGCGGGCTGGGGCCGGCTGGCCGCTGCTCAGTGATGTGAGGCCTGCCCGCACCTGGTTGGCGGCTGCCTGCAGCGCCGCGCGCTCTGCCTCGGTCAGCGGCATTTCGATCAC
>JAGVGS010000197.1 GCA_020057015.1 Candidatus Omnitrophota bacterium
CAGCGGGTCGTCCGCTGCTCGCACGCAGGGCACAGCGGCGAGCTGGCGGCGCCCGCAGCCAGTGAAGCTGAGCACGCGGCGCATACCGGAGGATACAAGAGGTCGATCAGCGAGGTAAGCCACGACATAAGCACCACAACGTAACATGGCCCTCTGGGCCTGTCAACGCACCCCCGTGGGCGGAAGGCGTTTGGGTTCTGTCCTCGCGCCACCCATCCCCCTGAGGGCGCCAGGCGGCATGCGACTGTTCCCCTGTCGCTGCGGGCAGAACCAAACGCCATCCGCCTCTAGCGAAAGACGTTCTCAGCGCCTGGGGCGCTTGCTGGCGTTGACACTGTTCACGATGGCGCTTGACGCTCCTGTCATGCTCCGTTACGCTGTAAAGATTATGCCGTCACGTCATCCGTGGATGCGCCTGCTGGCGCTCGCCGCCGTGGTTGGTGGGGCTGTCTTGATGCTGAACCTGCTCGGCGTCCAGTGGTCCAGCCTGGTGCCGGAGCGGATCCGGGCCTATATTCATTCTTTTGGCTGGTGGGCACCCTTGGTCTACGTGGTCCTCTATAGCCAGCCGGTGGTGCCGCTGCCGGCCAGCGTGATGGTGATGGCCGCCGGCCTCGCCTTCGGCATGGTCATCGGGATCCCGCTGGCCTACTGCGCGCTGGTGCTGCGCGCGTATGGACAGTTTGCCTTGGCCCGATGGCTGGGCCGCGAGGCAATAGAGCGCTTGCTCAGTGGCCGCTGGGTTCAGCTCGACCACACGGTAGAGCGCCTGGGGTTTCAGGCCGTGCTGTGGTTTCGCCTGATCCCTAATGTGCCCTATGACGTCCAGAACTTCAGCTTGGGGCTGTCGGCCGTGCATTTCCGCGCGTACGCGCTTGCGACGCTGGTGGGGGCTTTGCCCGGCACGATTCTCTGGGTCTACGTGGGGCACACTTCGACCGGAGTAGATGCGCTGTGGCGCGCCGTCGGCCTGATCGCGGGCTTACTAGCTCTCGGCGCGTTCTGCCGATGGCTGCAGACCCTGAAGGTGCGGCCTTGTCCGAAGTCTCCGGTGTAGCACCCACCAATCGTCTCAGCCGTGAGCGCAGCCCCTATCTGCGGCAGCACGCGCATAACCCGGTCGATTGGTACCCCTGGGCAGACGAGGCCTTCGCCAGAGCGCGGCAAGAGGACAAACCGATCTTTCTTTCCATCGGGTATGCCACCTGCCACTGGTGCCATGTGATGGAGCGGGAATCCTTCGAAGACCCGGACATTGCACGGCTCCTGAATGACTCATTCGTGAGCATTAAGGTGGACCGGGAAGAGCACCCGGATGTGGACCAGATCTACATGCAGGCGGTCATGCAGCTCAATGGCCATGGCGGCTGGCCGCTCACCCTTTTTTTAACCCCAGCGCGGCAGCCATTTTTCGGCGGCACGTACTTCCCGCCGCAGCGACGAGGCCCCCTGATCGGGATGCAAGAACTCCTGCCGAACATTGCTGAGGCTTGGCGCGCGCGGCGCGCGGAGCTGACCCGCTCAGCGCAGGAGCTGACTGCGGCGATTCAGCAAGCCCTCGGCGCTGGCCGCGAAGCCGGGGCGGCCACGGAGACGTTGCTGCGCAGCGCCTATGAGCAGGCCGCAGGGGCGTTCGACGCCGCGCACGGCGGCTTTGGTGAGGCGCCGAAGTTTCCTCGGCCCGTGGAGCTGTGTTTTCTGCTGCGCTATGCTCATCGGGCGCAGCAGCCCCAAGCGCGCGCTATGGTGCTGACCACGCTGGAGCACATGGCGCGTGGGGGCCTCCACGATCACTTGGGCGGCGGGTTTCACCGCTATGCCACCGATGCGCAGTGGCTCGTGCCGCATTTCGAGAAGATGCTCTATGATCAGGCGCTGCTGGCGCGCGCGTATCTGGAAGCCTATCGGATCACCCGGCAATCCTCTTGGGGGGCGATAGCCCGCGGGATCTTCCGGTATGTGCTGCGCGATCTGATGAGCCCGGAGGGCGGGTTCTATACCGCCGAAGATGCCGACAGCGAGGGGATCGAGGGGAAATTTTACGTCTGGACGCCGCAGGAGATCCGCGACGTGCTCGGGGCGACCGCTGCGGAGCGCTTTTGCGCAGCCTACGGCGTGACGACAGCCGGGAATTTTGAGCAGGGAGCGAGTATTCTTCACGGACCGCTGCCCGAGGAGGCGGCTGAGGGGCAGGCGGCGTGCGCCCATCTGCTGGCGCGGCGCAACGCGCGCGTGCGCCCGCTGCGCGATCAGAAGATTCTGACCTCGTGGAACGGCCTCATGATCGGCGCGCTGGCCTATGGCGGTGCGACGTTTGGCGACGCGGCATATACGGCCGCTGCCTCGCGCGCGGCCGCGATGGTGCTGGAGCGCTTGCGCGATGCCTCTGGCTTGTTGCGGCGCTACTGCGAGGGCGAAGCCAAGTATGCCGGCGGGTTGGAGGATTATGCGTTTTTCACGCAGGGGCTGTTGGAGCTGTATCAGGCCGGCGGCGATCCCCGCTGGCTGGCCGAGGCCCTCACCCTGGCGCGGCAGATGAACGAGCGCTTTTGGGACGCTGCGCACGGCGGCTGGTTCACCCGGGATGCCCGGCAGCCGGCGCTGATTGTTCAAGCGAAGGACGGCTATGATGGGGCGACACCGTCAGGCAACGCGATGGCGCTGCAGGTGAATCTGTGGCTGGCGCGCCTCACGGGCGAGGCCTCCTGGGCGGCCCTCGTGCCGCCGGCCCTGGAGCAGGCGGCCGCAGCGGTGGCGCAAGCGCCCTTGGGGTTTCCCCAGTATCTCAGCGTGCTGGATCACTGGCTGGGGCCCTCGCAGGAAATCACGTTGGCCGGCGAGGGAGAAAGCCCGGCGCTGCAAGCGCTCGCGCGCGTGGTGCATGAGCGGTGGCTGCCGCGTACCGTGGTGGCCTGGCGCCAAGCGCCGGGACAGGCGGCCGCGTTTCTTTGCCGCGGGTCTGCTTGCCAGCCGCCGGTCAGCGACCCGCACCAGCTGGCCCACCTGCTGGAGGTCCCATGACCCAGGAGGAGGTGCGCACGCGCGCGCTCTATCTTTTTCTCGCCTGCTCGCAGGTGGTGGATCAGCTCAAGGAGGAACTGCTCGGGAAGTTGCCGGTCGCTGGGTCGGCGCTGCGCCCGATGACCGTGCAGATCGTGCGGCGGGAGCTCGGGCTGCTCTTTCGGTATTGGGCCACCCGGCAGATCTGGCAGCGGCTGGAGGCGTATGAGGCCGATGCCAAAGCGCTGAATTTGGCGCTGCTGCGCTTGTTTACCGAGGGGCTCAAGCTGCCCAGAGACGGCAGCGGGTTGAAATACGCGTCGATCTCGAACCTGGCCGACGCGGTGCGCGAGCTCTCCCAGCGCTTACACCATGGGTTGGGCCAGGAGTATCCGCAGTTGTTGAGTCATCTCCAGGCGGGGATCTTGACCTGGCATGATGTCGTGAAGCGCCATACGGATGAGGCGCTGGAATGGCCGCTCGAACAACTGGCCGCGCGCGTCAAAAGCTGGGCAGAGCGTCCGCCAGAGGAGTAAGATAACCGGAACGAAGGAGGTAGTCATGGCGCTCCAAACCGCACGCAAGCCGCAGCGAGTCGCAGCCGCCCCGACACGGGGCCGTACGACAGCGACAGCCAGCCCTGGGTCGACGCAAGCCGACCAGGCCGCTGTGGCCCAGATAGCGTACGCGTTGTTCCTGGCACGAGACGGCGAGCATGGACATGACCTGGAGGATTGGCTGCGCGCCGAGCAGCTCGTGCGCGCCAAGGGCCGCTGAGAGCGGGGCCTGGAGGCCGTACCGCCGCTAAGCCTGGCTGCGCCTCAAGTTAGCAGGTGTGATACAATACACCCTTCATGCAGCCGCAGTGGATCAGCGTCAAAGTGCACCCTGGTGCCGGCAAAGAGGCCCTCATTAGTTTAGGGCCGGGCCGCTTTGAGGCGTGGGTGCGCGCCAAGCCGGTCACCGGCCAAGCGACCGAAGCGGTAGTCGCCCTGCTAGCCCAGGGGCTGCGCATGGCCGCGAGGGACATCCAGCTCATCAAAGGCCATACGGCTCGCCACAAGGTGTTCAAGATTCTGGCGCCACGAGCTTAAGCGCCGGACCTACTCGCAGAGGAGTCTCGTTGGAGGTTGTTGCGGAGTTTTTCAGCAAGCTGCATCAGTTTGACGCGCTGATCCGCTGGGGCGGGTATACCGTGTTGGTCGCGATCGTGTTTGCCGAAACCGGGCTGCTCATCGGGTTTTTCCTGCCGGGCGATTCACTCCTGGTCACCGCCGGACTCCTGGCCAGCGACACCATCGGGCTGAACATCTGGGTGCTCAACGGGCTGTTGATGGCCGCCGCGATCGCCGGGGATAGCACGGGCTATGCGATTGGCTACCACCTGGGGGCGCGACTGTTTAGCCGGGAGGACTCGCGGTTCTTCCATCGCGATCATCTGCGGCGCACGCAGCAGTTTTATGAGAAACATGGCGTGAAGACCATCGTGCTGGCCCGCTTTGTGCCGATCGTGCGCACGTTCGCGCCGACGGTGGCCGGGGCCGGCCGGATGAAGTACCGGACGTTCTTGACCTTCAACGTGCTCGGCGGCGTCGGCTGGGTGGCCGGCATGACGCTCATTGGGTACTTCCTCGGGCGCACCATCCCCGACATCGAACACCATTTGCACTGGGTCATTGCGGTCGTGATTCTGCTCTCCCTCATCCCGATCTGGCATGAGTGGCGGGCCTCGCGCAAGAGCCGGCGGCAACACGCTTCGGAGGCTTCGCCATGACGACCA
Organism: Candidatus Omnitrophota bacterium; assembly: GCA_020057015.1. Taxonomy (GTDB): domain Bacteria; phylum Omnitrophota; class Gorgyraeia; order Aquiviventales; family Aquiviventaceae; genus JAGVGS01. The sequence continues at coordinate 4,781 of JAGVGS010000197.1, forward strand.
CAGACGGCATCACGTTTGACCATCTCGGGCTGCATCCCGACTTGCTGCGGGGCATCCACGATCTCGGCTTCCTACACCCGACACCCATCCAGGCCGGGGCCATCCCGCCCATTATTGCCGGGCGCGAAGTGATCGGCTGCGCGCAGACCGGCACCGGCAAGACCGCGGCCTTCGTGCTGCCGATTCTGCACCGCCTGCTGCAGGCCAAAGGGCGGGGCCATATCCGCGCGCTCATCGTTGCCCCCACCCGCGAGCTCGCCCTGCAGTCGATGGACCACCTCAAGGCGCTCTCGCGCTACGTGCACTTGACCGGCCAGGCCATTTTCGGCGGCGTGCCGATGGATCCGCAGATCAAAGCGCTCTCGCGAGGCATCGACATCGTCTCGGCCACACCCGGCCGCTTGCTGGACCATGTCTATTCCGGGCGCATCAATTTCATCGACCTGCAGACCTTTGTGCTCGATGAGGCCGACCGCATGCTGGACATGGGCTTCCTGCCGGATATCGAAAAGATTATCAGCCTCCTGCCGCCCAACCGCCAGAACCTACTCTTTTCCGCGACCATGCCACCCGAGGTGATGCAGCTCGCGAAACGCATCCTCAAAGACCCGGTCATCATCGAGATCGGGCAGCGCTCCAGGCCCCCGGTGGGCATCCGCCACGCGGTCTACCCTGTGCCGCGGCATCTGAAGACCGAGCTGCTGCTGGAGCTCTTGCAGAACAAGGAGATGCAGTCGGTGCTCATCTTCACCCGCACGAAGTCCTACGCCAGCCGGCTCGCCGAGCACCTCGAGCGGCGGGGCTTGCGCGTGTCGGTGCTGCATGGCGATCGCAGCCAGAGCCAGCGGCTGCGCGCGCTGGAGCAGTTTCGCCGCGGCAAGAACCGCATCATGGTGGCCACCGACATCGCCGCGCGCGGGATCGATATCGATGACATCAGCCACGTGATCAACTTCGACGTCCCGAACTCGCCGGATGATTATATCCACCGCATCGGCCGCACCGCGCGCGCCGAGGCGACGGGCGATGCGTTCACGCTCGTGGATCGGGATGATGAGCCGATGGTGGCGGACATTGAAAAGACGCTGCAGCACTCGCTGCCGCGCGTGACCCTGCCGGACTTTGACTACCAAAAAGGCGGCGGGTATCAGGCCTCGCACG
>JAGVGS010000222.1 GCA_020057015.1 Candidatus Omnitrophota bacterium
GAGCGCCGGTGCGGGCGCGGGACACGCCAGCAGACCTCCGGCGAGGTTCAGCACCTGCGCAAACCCGTGCTGCTGCAGAATGCGCGCCGCCAGATACCCGCGCAGCCCCACCCGGCAATACACCACGGTCTCGCGCGCAGGATCCAGCTCGCCCAGGCGTTCACGCAGCTCATCGACGGGAATGAGGATCGCTTGCGGCAGATGCCCGGAGGCATGCTCCATGGGCGTGCGCACGTCGACAATCTGCGGCGCACGGCCTTCGGCCAACCGGGCCTGCAGCGCCTCGCACGTGATGGTCGCCGTTTCCTCGCGCAGCACGTTGGCCGCCACGAAACCCGCCATCACCACCGGGTCTTTGGCCGAGGAAAACTGCGGCGCGTACGCGAGGTCGAGCTGCTCTAAGTCTTGCACCGTCATGCGCGCGGCCAACGCCGTCGCCAGCACGTCGATGCGCTTATCCACGCCACGCTCGCCCACCACCTGAGCGCCCAGCAGCCGACCGCTGGACTCCTCCACCACCAGCTTCATGTGTAGCAGCGCGCTGCCGGGATAATACGTAGCGTGATCGGCCGGGTGCGTCACCGACACATAGTGCTTGAGCCCCGCGCGCTGGGCTTCGCGCGCCGAGAGGCCGGTCTTGGCCGCGGCCAGCCCCATCGTCTCCAGAATGGCCGTGCCGAGCGCCCCGGCAAAGCGCAAGTGGCCACCAGCGGCATTGGCCCCAGCCACCCGGCCCTGCTTGTTGGCAGGGCCTGCCAAGGGCAGCCGCGTGGGCTGGCCGGTCACTCGGTGGATGAGCTCGACCGCATCCCCAGCGGCATAGATGTCCGGATCGGACGTCTGCTGGCTCTCATTCACGGCAATCCCGCCGGCAGCGCCGATCGTCAAGCCCGCCTCCTGGGCCAGCTTCAGCTCCGGCCGCACCCCGATGGAAAGAATCCCCAGATCCATGGGGAGTCGGCGACCGCTGGTCAACTCAATTGCCGTGGCCCGCTCACCGCCATGAAAGGCTTTCACCCCATCGCCCAAGGCGAGCGCGATGCCGGCGGCTTCGAGGTGCTGGCTGACAAACGCCGCCATATCGGCATCAAACGGCGGCAGCACCTGCGGCTCGCGCTCGACCACCGTCACATGCAACCCCCGCTTGTGCAGGGCCTCAGCCGCCTCGAGCCCAATGAACCCGGCCCCAATCACCACGGCACGGCGCGGGTGCTGCTCGCTGAGATACTGCCGGATAGCATCGGAATCCGGCACGGTCTTGACGGTGAAGAGGTTCTTCGCGGTAATGCCCGGCAGTGGCGGCACCAGGGCCCCGGCCCCAGGGGCCAGGATGAGCTTGTCGTACGGCTGGGTGAAGATACGGCCGGTGGCCAAGTCGCGCACGTCCACTGCTTTGGCCGCCCGGTCGATGCGCAGCACTTCGTGGTGCACCTGCGCCTTCACGCGAAACCGCCGCCAGAAGCTCTCGGGCGATTGCAGCAGCAACGCCTCGCGCTGCGTGATGTCGCCGCCGATGTAATACGGCAAGCCGCAGTTAGCGAACGACACGTAGGGCCCGCGCTCAAAGAGGATGATCTCGGCTGCCTCGTTCACGCGCCGGGCTTTCGCCGCAGCACTCGCACCCCCCGCCACACCCCCGACAATCACGAGTCGTAACACCATGCGCACTCCTTCATTAAGCTTCAGTATAGCGTGGATCGAAAGCGGCGTGTATGCGCGGTGTCATCCCCCAACGAACCGTCCTCCACCGCACGCCTCGCCGAGCAGCGGGGCGACATAAATCCGGCGCTGCGCTATGAAACAGCGTATACTTGAGTTAGGTTTGCCAGGGTTGAAACGGCTTGAGCGGGCGGGTGCCGCACCTCAATAGTAGTCACCCCGCCCGTTCATTTTTTACACCTACCATGCCTGCCATTCTACAGCTGAAGAACATCCATAAAGCTTTTGGCCCGCGCGTCATATTTGACGCGGCCAATGTCACGCTCAACAGCGAGCAAAAAGCCGGGTTCATCGGCCGCAACGGGGCCGGCAAGTCCACGCTCTGCAAGATCATTATCGACCAGGAGCCGGCGGATGCCGGCGAGGTGGTTCAAAGCGCAGACCTGCGCCTGAGCTACCTCGAGCAGCACGACCCCTTCACGCCCGAGGAAACGGTGCTCGCGTTCCTGCAGCGCCACTCGGGCCACGAGGCCTGGCGCTGCGGCAAGGTGGCCGGCCGGTTTCAGCTGAAACATGACCTGCTCGAGGCGCGCATCAAGAGCCTCTCCGGCGGCTATCAAACGCGCGTCAAGCTCGCCTCCATGCTGCTGCGCGATCCGAACTTCCTGATCCTGGATGAGCCCTCCAACTATCTCGACCTGAAGACCCTCATCCTGCTCGAAGAATTCCTCCAGGATTTCGACGGCGGCTTTCTCATCGTCTCGCACGATCGGGAGTTTCTCAAGAAGACCTGCGACCACACGCTCGAGGCCGAGAACGGGCAGCTCACCCTCTACCCCGGCACCGTCGAGGAATACCTCACCTTCAAGCAAGAGCAGCAGGCCCAGGTGCTGCGCACCAATCAAACCATCGAGAGCAAGCGCCGGCAATTACAGCTCTTCGTCGACCGCTTCCACGCCAAAGCCTCCAAGGCTGCCCAGGCGCGCTCCAAGATGAAGCAGATCGAGAAGCTCAAACCCATCGACATCGCCGCGGCCCAAAGCCTCGTGCAGATCAAGATCCCCCCGGTCGTCTGGCGCCAGGGCACCGCGTTTCGCTGCGAGCAATTCGCCATCGGCTATCCGGAAAAGCTCGTGGCCCAGCACATCACCATGCACGTCGACCACGGGGCGCACGTCGCGGTGCTGGGCGACAACGGCCAGGGCAAGACCACCTTCCTGCGCACGCTCGCCGGCGATTTGACCCCCAAGGGCGGCACGTTCAAATGGGGCTATAACTGCGAGATCGCCTATTATGCCCAGCACGTCGTCTCGGGCTTGAACCCCCGGCACGATGTCTTCACGCATCTCGAGAGCCAGGCGGCCTCCGCCGTCACGCGCCAGGAACTGCTGGCCATGGCCGGCTCGTTTCTCTTCAAGGGCAATGAGGTGAAAAAGCCCATTTCGGTCCTCAGCGGAGGCGAGTGCGCGCGCCTGTGCCTGGCCGGCCTCTTGCTGATGAAGCGCTCGGTGCTGCTGCTGGATGAGCCGACGAACCACCTAGATTTTGAAACCGTCGAGGCGCTGGGGGCGGCCTTGCGGCAGTTTCAGGGTACGCTGTTCTTCATCAGCCATGACCGCACGTTTGTGAACCTGGTGGCGACGGAGATTGTGGAGGTCAAAAACGAGGCGGTGGTGCGCTATCCAGGCAGCTACGCGGATTACGTGTACCACCTGGAAACGCAGGTGCGGCAGGAACTCGACGCCGATACCGGCGGCGCAGGGGCCAAGGCACCGGCGGCGAAAGGGCCTTCAGACTACCACCTGCGCAAGCAGCGCGAGGCAGCGCGGCGCAAGCTCACCGGCCAGATCAAGCGCTGCGAAGAGCAGCAAGACGCGTACCGGAAGGAAAAGCAAGCGCTCGAGGCCGAACTGGCAGCCGACGCGGCCCGCTGGACCCGCGAGCTGGCCGATCATCTCGCTCGGCTCACCCACCTGCTTAGCGACGAAGAGCGCCGCTGGATCGAGCTGCACGAGCAGCTCGAAACCTCCGCCCCTTAAGCCGGCGGCGGCAAGGCCTCGCTCGCGGGCGCCGGAGCCGTAGCGTCTGGTGCCGCGGGTGTCTCGGGCGCCTCGGTGGCCCGAGCGAGCCGGCGCTGTCGTTTCGCTTCCTGCTTCTTCAAGCGCGCCAATTCCTTGCTGCGCTTGGCACTACGATATGCTCCCGGACTTTGCCCCATCGGACCTCCCTTTTCAGCTCACCCGTTGCAGCAAAAGCCAACGGGCGCCCACCTTACGATGGACGCCCTTGGCCTGGTTTCCTCCCGCGTCACCGCGGGAGAAACGTTACAGCTTGACGACGTTTGTCGCCTGCGGACCTTTCGGGCCTTGGGTGACTTCGAACTCGACTGACTGTCCTTCGGACAGCGACTTAAAGCCTTCGCCTTGAATCGCAGAGTGATGGACAAACAAATCCTTCGAGCCGTCTTCCGGGGTCACGAACCCGTACCCCTTCTGATCGCTGAACCACTTCACGGTGCCTTTCGCCATAACCTTCCCACCCCCTTCCCTTCGCTTGGCCTCTTGATGTGCAAAAAACCGCAGAGCATCTGCAGCTCCACGGTTTGATGACTCGATGAGGCTGAAAAATACTGTGCAATGATACCAATGAATGTGGGCTCTGTCAACCAAGAAATTTGGCCAGAAAGCTCGCGGCTTGCCCCTCGGCCCAGGTGGTCTTCCGCCCCGGCCAGAAGCCGGCAAGAAACCCGATATGCCCGCCGGCCTCGGTAAAGAGCGCCGTAAGGTGCGGATTGTCGGCAACCGCCTGGCGAGGCAGAGCCTCGCCAGGAAAGAACGGGTCGTCCTCGGCATTGATGAGCAGGGTGGGCCGGCGGATGCGCCTCAAGAACGGGGCCGAGCTGGAGGCTGCCCAGTACGTGGCCGCGTCCTTAAACCCGTGCACCGGGGCGGTGACCAGGTTGTCGAACTCCGCCAACGTGCGGACCGCTTGCAGCGCCGAACGGTCGACCAAATCCGGATAGCGCGCGAGCTTGGCAAAGGCCTTGCGCTTCAGCTGTGCGACCAGCCGCCGCTGGTACACCCGACCGAACCCCTGCTCCAGGGCTTGCACGCTGGCCGCCAGATCAAAGGGAGCCGAGATCGCTGCCGCCGCCCGGATGCTGGATGACAGCGCCTGGCCTTGCTCGCCTAAGTACTTTAATAGCACGTTGCCGCCCAGCGAGATCCCGGCGCACGCCAGGGGGCTCGAGGGGTAGCGCTGCTGCACCTGGGCAAGCACCCAGGCCAGATCTTCCGTCTGCCCGCCATGGTAGGACTGCCGCAGGCGGTTGGGCTCACCGCTGCAGCCTCGAAAGTTGACCGCCACCCCGCCCCAGCCTCGCAGGCCTGCCTCGCGCAGCAGGCTGAGGACGGCCGTCGCGCGGGAAGAGCTCTCTAAGCCGTGCAGGATAATGAGCCGGGGGGCAGGCGACGGGGCCGCGAGCTCATCGATGTCCAGAAAATCGCCATCCGGCAGCTCCCAGCGCTGGCGCGCCAGCGGCAGACGAGGCAGGGGCCTCAAGAAGACGCCGCCAATCGTCTGCGCATGCGGCCCGCGCCCCCACCATGCCGGTTGAAACGCACTCAGCCGCAACTGCTCCCGCCGCAGCAGCTCGAGCTGCCGCTTTGTGGCTCATCCTTGATGGCAGCCTTGAGCTTGGTCTGCAGCTCCGGCGTCATTTTGACGCCCTGGTGGCAGCCCTGGGCGTGCGCCGCAGCCTTCTGCAGGATCTCCGCCTCGCTGTTGCCGCGGATCACCTCATCGCAATTGACCCCAACATCCCGGCACTTCAGCATTTTCGTCCCCATACGCCCCTCCTGTGTGATGGTGCGACCCTGTCAACGCCGGCTGCGCGTCTTGCCCAGCAGCCGCAAGATCTCCAGATACAGCCAGACCATCGTGACCATGAGCCCGAAGGCCGCATACCACTCCATATATTTCGGCAAGCGCTGCTCGGCCCCGCGCTCAATGAAATCGAAATCCAACACCAGGTTCAGCGCGGCAATGATCACAATGACTACGCTGATGCCGATGCTCAGCGGGCTGCTATTGTACAAGAAAGCCAGCCGCGCGCCAAAAAAACTCATGATCCAGCTCACGAGATACACAAGCGCGATGCCGCCGGTGGCTGCCACGATCCCGAGCCGGAATTTATGCGTCACCTGAATGAGGCCTGACTTGTACGCCATCAGCAGGGCACCCAGCGTGCCAAACGTGAGGGCCACCGCATTCATCACGATGCCCGGGTAGCGCGCTTCCAGCATGGCGGACACCCCGCCCAGTGCTAAGCCCTCAAACGCCGCGTAGATCGGGGCGCTGACCGGCGCCCACGTCTTCTGGAAGACCGTCACCAGGGCGGTGATGAAGCCCCCCAGCGCGCCCAGCAGCACGAGCCCCTGCACCGGCCCGCCGGCCAGAGCCCGCCCCCAGACCCAGGAGCTGGCCACCAACAGCACCGCTAGCAACATCGCCGTACGGTTCACCGCACCCTGTACGGTCATAGCCGCCTCGGCACTTACGCCGCGCGCGCCGGCAAATGCTTCCGTATTGAATACCGGGTTCGTGCTCCGCATGTGTCCTCCTTCTGGTGCATGGGATGGCTTCCCTCCCATTGTACGCAATCCGTACGGGTCAATGCCGAAAATGCACAAACACGCGGCCGAAGTTCTTGTCGTCCTTTTCGAGGCGGTGATAGAGCTGCTTGATCTCCGGGCGCGCCAGGAACCGCAGCACATGCTTCTTGAGCTGGCCACTGCCCTTGCCGGGGACGATCTCGACGAGGTCCAGGCGCTTGGCCATGGCCTGCTGCATGGCCTCGGCCAGGGCGGTCTCGATCGCCGCCCCATTACTGTAGATGTCATGAAGGTCGATCTTGAGGCGGCCCATCACGCACAAGCCTTGCGGCTCTCCTGCACCACGGCGGCGATCGCGTCAAAGGCCTGCTGCATGACCTGCGGCGCATCCGCCAGGCTCAACCCCTTCGTTTCAATCGGCGGCAGGATGGTCAGCGCCCCCTGCACCTTCTGGCGAAAACACCAGGAGCCGCGCGGTAACGCCTCCCGCGTGCCGTAAATCGCCAGGGGCACCACGGCCGTGCCGGTCTCAATGGCGAGCCGAAACGCCCCGGCCTTGAACGCTTGCAGGGCCCCCGTGCGGCTGCGCGTGCCCTCGGCAAAGAACGCCACCGGCATGCGGCGCTGAAGCCAATGGCGGGCTTGCGCCATCGCCCGGCGCGTGCTGCTCACCGAGCCCCGCGCCAAAGGGATATGCCGGCTGAGGCCTAGCGTCCATCCGAGAAAGGGAATGTGAAAGAGGCCGGCTTTGGCCACGCACTTATACGCGAGGGCCACATGCGGCAGCACCACGACATCGGCCAGGCTCTGGTGATTGATGACGAATACGTACGCGCGGCCGGGGTCCAGCCGCGCCCGATCCTCCACCCGCAGCGCCCAGAAGGGGTTCAGCGCGATGACCGCCCGGGCCCAGCACTTCACGCATTCATGCACGACTCGGCGGTCGCGGTCCCAAAAGCCAAATAGGAGGACGCTGAAGACCGAGGCCACCCAGACCAGCACTAAGGAGAGGGCGATGCCGCTCCAGATCGCCGCTGAGAGAAGCGCGGAGATCATCGTCGTGTTGTGTCCAAGCCGCGTGGTGCGTCCATGAGCTGTGTCATTCCTGGTGTCCTCGCCGCAATCAACTTTGCTATACTGTCATATTATGCTCAGCCGCGCACTCTCTCTGCTGTTCTGGGTGTGGATCGCGGTCGCCACGCTGGGCTTCACGCTGCTGGTGGGCTTGAGCGCCCTGGTGACTGCGCCCTTCGACCGCACGCGCCGCTGGCCCCAACGCCTCACCGCGACCTGGGCCCGCGCCATCCTGTGGGCCAACCCGTTCTGGCGCCTGACCATCGTCGGGCAGCACCACTTACCTGCACGCGGCGCCTATGTGCTGGTCTCCAACCATGCGAGCCTGGCTGATATTATCGTCCTGTATCAGTTGAAGGCCCCCTTCAAATGGATCGCCAAGGATAGCCTCTTTCGCGTCCCCCTGCTGGGCTGGTCGATGCGCTGGGGCGGCAACATCCGCCTGGTGCGCGGCAGCGCGCGCAGCATCCGTGCGAGCTTTGCGCAGGCGTTGCAATGCTTGCAGGCAGGGGTGCCGGTGATGGCCTTTCCGGAAGGCACGCGCAGCCGCAGCGGCGACCTCGGCCCGTTCAAGCGCGGCCCCTTCCAGCTGGCGGTGAAAGCTCAGGTGCCGGTCATCCCCATCGTGGTGCACGGCACGCGCGAGATCATCGCCCCGCATAGCTGGACGTTCCTGCCGGCGAAGCACATGCTCGTGCGCGTCTTGGCCCCTATCGCTCCGCCACCTGAGGCGTCCAACGCCGCCGATGGGCTCTGCGAGCGCGTGCGCACCTTGATCAGCGAGACCCTTGACGCGAGGGCGAGCTAGGATTTTGCGGATAGCCGCCGGATGAAAATTTCCCGGCCAGCCTCCTGATCGAGGGCCAGCTCGGTTTCACCAATCTGCAGGACCAGCGCGGGATGCCGCTGACGCAGGCGAAGGCGAGTGCCCGGGACCACCCCGAGCGCGCTCAGGCGCTGCAGATACGCCCGGCGGCGGCTGTGGATGAACGCGACCTTCGCTGTTTCGCCGACGTTCAACTGCGCCAAGGCGACAATGAGCGGCCGCAGATGCGCCGGCTCCTGCTCGCAGCAGCGCCCGCGCGGAATGCTGGGCCCGTGCGGACAGCTGGGGGGGTGCCCCAGGAAGGCGCAGACCGCCTCGGTCACCTCGGCATTCAAAATATGCTCGACTTGGCATGCGGTCGATTCGACGGACTGCTCCGACACCGCCAGCACGTTATGGAGCAGCACTTCCGTGAGCCGGTGGCGGCGCACGATATCCGAGGCCTTGCGCCGTCCCGCCTCGGTCAGACGCACCCGCCGGCCATCGGCTTCCAGCAACCGCTGGGCGAGCAGCGCATCGATCACGACCGGACCGAACCTGCCGCCTTCAATGGGATGCGGCAGAAAGCAGGTGAGGTGCTCGGGCAGCTGGTCGCGGTTGACCCAGGGCAGGCTGGCTTCCTCCGCTGTCCAGCAGAGCTCCAAAAACTCCTCCTGGTCCTCACGCGGCGCGGTCATGTCGATGCGCTCCAGTGATCCGGTGCCAAACGGCGATCACCCCGGCCGCCAGCCGTGATGCCGGCGGGTATTCGTAGCGGCAGCGGGGACAGCAGACCCGCCGACATTTGGCCATCACCGGACAGGCCGAGCATACGTCCTGCAACTCGTCGGGAGCGGCCGCATAGCTGCAGAGGGGACAGACCTGTTTGCTCATCCCAGCCCTCCCCAGGCGTTGAGCCCCCGCAAGACCACCCCGCCCATCACAAACGCCAGCGTGACCGAGAGCCCCGCGATGACCGCGGCGGTCCGCCACCCGCGCTCCTTGACCATCATGAAATACTGGGCGATGCACGGCACAAATAACGTGATCGTCACCAGGCTCGCCACCGTCTGCGCCGGCGAGAGCAGCCCCTGGCGTTGCAGAGTATACAGACCCGCCGCACCGAAGTCCCGCCGTAGGAAGCCGATCAGAAAGGCCTCGGTCGCTTTGCCGGGCATGCCCAGCCACCCCGTCACCAGCGGCTGGAGCGCGCGTTCGATCTGCGCGAGCCACCCGGCGCAGTCCACCAGGTACAAGGCCAGCGTCCCAAGGAAAAACAACGGGACCGCCTCGCGGACATACCATTCCACGCGGCCCAGCGTCTTCAGCACGACGTTCGAGAGTTTCGGCCAGCGCAGCGGCGGCAATTCATACAGGAACGGGCTCTCCTCGCCCGGCAAGAGCGCGGCGGCAAGACGCCCCACCACCATGAGCACGGCCAGTATCACCCCCGCCCAGATGGCCAGACCCAGCGGCTGGCCGGCCAGCATCGCCAGCACGACGCCGAGTTGAGCCGAGCAAGGCACGCCGAGGGCCAACAGCAGCGTGGCCAGAATCCGGTCGCGGCGCGTTTCCAGAATGCGGGTGGACATCGTGGCCATCGTGCCGCAGCCCAACCCCAGCAGCAGCGGCAGCACGGCCTTGCCGTTCAACCCCAGCAGGCGGCAGCCGCGGTGCGCCATGATCGCCAGCCGCGGCAGGTAGCCCACGTCCTCGAGCAAGCCGAAACACAAGAAGAACATCCCGACAATCGGCAGGATAATAGCAAACGCGTACGGCAGCGCCATGGTCAGCACGCCATACTCCCCGACGAGCAGCGCCTGCAACCAGCGCCACGGCACCACGGCCTGCACCGCCTGGACGGCCGCCGGGATGACGAAGCGGCCAAAGAGCTCGGTCTCGAGCCAGTTGACCATTCGTTGTGCCGCCCAGTCCCCCACCAGCACGTACATCGCGGCCAGCACGCCGAGAAACACCAGGACCCCCCAGATCGGATGCATCGACAGCGTACCCAGCCAGCTCAAACGCCGGCGGTGCGTCACCGGCTCCTGGGTGAGGCAGGCCTCGGCCAGCCGGAGGGCGCTGCGCCGCCTCGCCTCGCTGATCACCAATCCCAACGGCCTGGCGGACTGCGCCAGGGTCCGGGCTGTAATGGCCTCCAGTGCGGCAGTCGTCTCGGGACCA